>JAYRDY010000090.1:0-8521 GCA_041909215.1 Cloacibacterium sp.
AACAGTTCTACAATCATGTTACCGAACAGGTAACCGAAAAAATAAACCTTTTCGATAAAGCTCGCGAGAGTTATGAAGATTCGTATACTGGCTTTTTAGATAAATTAAATGTAAATCTTGAACAAAAGATGCGCCTTTTAGGTGAGCTAAAATCCGGTCTGGACACGACCCACCAAAAGATGGAAGGCGAAGTAGAAAGGATTCATAAAGTTGATCTCGAAGAACATTTCAATAAACATGATAAAAGACTATCGGAGATCTTTGGAGCCACCAATAACATAAATTTCTCCCTCCTTGCGATTTCAAATCAGACTGTGATCTTCCAGGAAAAATTATTTTCTCTGGAACAAAAAGTAAGTGAAGTCAATAAAAACATTACGGATTTACAGTCAATAATCAGTAACGATATGAAAGCAGTAAAATCTTCTCAGGACTTAATGTTTAAAAAGCAGGATTCCAACTACAAAATTTTGTTGATACTTGTATTAGCTGCGATTTTATCAACGGTCATTTTACATTTTTTATAGTAATTTAGCTTACTATTATCTTCCTTTGTGACCACTATTTTAATAGTTTTTGTAAAAACTACTTTCAATTAAAGTGAATAAAATTCTAAAATCAAATCGCAAAAAACAACTCATCCTGGAGGCTTTCAGAACACTGGATGCAGAAATGCTGGAAGTGTTGCTTAATGATGGCCAAAATTACAGCGATGTTTCAAAAGAACTATTTATAGAAAGATATAAAGAGTTTTTTGAACGTATAAAAGAATTTCCTGAAACTAAATTAGGTTTTAAGATTTATCCGGGGGAATGCACGAACTGCTACAAAGGTAGAAAAGGCGTTTCTCTGGTCAATCCTGATGGCGAATGTTGTCTGAGTTTGATTTTTGAAGAAAATGAAGATGATTACAATGATATTTGTTCCTGCTCCTCATTCAAAACGGAGGGGATAGAGATTGTGAATACTTGGATTGCACCGTACTTTTATACTGACGAAAGATATGATTGGAAACCGACATACAAGAACTATCAGGAAATGTCTGAATGTGACAGAGGTGTGAAAGAAATCACAGACGAAATAGAAAAAGAAGGTATTCTCTCCTCTTCCTTTTATCAGCCTTGGGTTCTGGAATATAAAAAATTTGATTCAATAAAGAACTTATTTACAGACAATCACTATAAGTATTCACAGGAAATAAGAAAATTTATTTCAGCGGTCAAACACTTTAGTGCTTTCATTGAAAAGGAAAAAACAGCAAAAGAATTATTTCTGAAATTTTCTGAATTTGATGTAATTACGGATGATAAAGTAATTCCGTGGCTATATGAATGCGAAGAAATCTTTCCTTATGGCTTTTATGAATTTGATTATAAAAGTGATTTTTTACAGGATTATATTGTAAACCGAAATTTAAAATTCAAACTAAGCGAACTATATTATACCCATTCAGTGCATCATCTGATGAATACATATTGGGATTTAATTTTGCCTGAAGAAGACTCACTAAATGAAGATTTTGAATATGAAGATGATGAAACTTTTCCCTTTTAAAATAATATCTCCAAATAAATAACGATATTGAAAATGTAACCCCCGCTCTGCCACAGCAAGTTACATAATAGAAATTATGCTCAATCTGCCGGCGCATATCGTTGCCCTCCAGTCCGCAGGCTACCCGCTCTCCGAAGTCTCCAGACTTCGGAGCTTATAAATAATCAAATCCCATCAAAACCTCACCCCTTTAGCAATCAACCCATCAACCTGCAGCTTCACCCATTCTTGTGTAGGAGCTTCCAAATTTGCAATGGTGTAAGCACTTTGTAAATAATCAAAAACCTCATCATCATAGAGCGCAGAAAGAAAAACATACAAATTTTTCCTATCCCTGTTCTCAAAATAATCCTCATCAAAATTTACAATCGTATCTGCAGCAACTTCCCAACGCTCCTGAAAATAACCATCAAACTCAATTCCTTTCTCCTGGGCAAAACCGTGCAACAAATCCATGCAATCATTCAAGTATGATGTCACCTCCAAAGGCTCATTCGCCCAATACTCCTTAAACAATTCCAAAATTCCTTCCATAAAAGAAAAGTTCTTAAAAACGAATATAACAATTTTCCTCAATTCGGTGACTCAACTTTCCGTAACCATTATCTCATTCAGCTTCACAAAAACCGTCTCTAGTCCAAGTCTTCCTAGAGCCAGTTATTTGTTTGCTTCATTTCGCTAATTTATTTCGCGCAGAGAACACTCAATTTCTAAAAACCAACATCATCAAATTCACAACGCACCCTCCGTTGTGATTTCAAAGCTGAGGTAACAATAAACAATTTTCCACCCTTTAGGGAGGGGAAAAGAAAATTGTTTCACACCCAGCACCCAGCATCCAGCACCCAAAACTTTTCCACACCCCCTCATTCATTTTGTTTTAATTTATACCTTTGAAAAATGAAATCCAAGATAGAACTTTTCAAACTCGAAAATGATGAGAAAATCACTATCCCTGTGCTTCCAGCCAAGGTAAAAGCTGGTGGTTATGGCAGTTTTGAAAGTCCTGCATTAGACTTCCCCGAAGACACCATAGACCTATTAAAGCTCTTAATCAAAGACAAAGAAACCACTTTCTTTGCAAGGGTAACAGGTGACTCACTGAATGGGATTGGAGTATTTGATGGCGACATCCTAATTGTCCAAAAAGGACTATTCCCAAGAGAAAATGACATAGTAGTCGTCTTTTATCAAGGCGAATTTTATGTAAAAAGGTACAAACCAAAATACAAGGAAAACTCTCTAAGATTAGAGAAAATAAAACTAAAATCAGAGAATCCCAATTACTCAGATATAGACATCAATGAAGACACAGACTTCGAGCTTTGGGGCGTGGCAACTTGGAACCTACATAAATTAAGAAAATAATGTACGGCTTAATCGATGGCAATAACTTCTATGCAAGTTGCGAAAGGGTATTTCGCCCAGACTTGCGAAACAAACCCGTTGTGGTACTCTCCAACAACGATGGGTGCGCCATTGCTCGCTCTAATGAAGCCAAAGCCTTGGGAATTAAAATGGGGCAACCATACTTCCAAATCCAACACCTAGAAAAAGAAGCGGGACTAAATGTTTTCTCCGCCAACTTCGTTTTGTATGGCGATATTTCAAATCGTGTGGTAAATATCTGCCGTAGATACTGCAAAGATATTGAAGTGTACAGCATAGATGAATCCTTCTTAGATTTTCACGGGTACGAACATATAAACCTACAAAAACATTGTCTCGAACTTAGAGAAAAAGTCCTCAAAGGTTTAGACCTTCCCACCAGTATCGGATTAGCACCCACAAAAACCTTGGCAAAGGTGGCCAATAAAATCGCTAAAAAGTTCCCAGAAAAAACAAATGGCGTATACAGCATAGACACCCCTCAAAAAATTGAAAAAGCCCTCAAATGGTTCCCCCTAGAAGATATTTGGGGCATTGGGAGAAGATACTTCGAAAGATTTTCTGCAAGAGGCATCAAAACCGCTTGGGACTTTACCCAACTACCAGAAGCTTTCGTCCAAAAAGAAATGGGAATCCTCGGACTAAGAATGCACAGAGAATTACGTGGGATACCTCAATACGACCTAACCATTCCAAAACCCAAAAAAGGAATCGCCACCACCAGAACATTCGACAAAAGAACAGACGATTTAGAAACCTTGAAAGAAAGAGTTTCTACCTTCGCCTATAAATGCTCCGAGAAACTAAGAGCTCAAAAATCATGCTGCAGATACGTGACCGTTTTCATAATGACCGACCGTTTCAAACAGGACTTAAAACAATACAGCAACTCCATCACCATCACCTTAACCAATCCTTCCAATTCCGCTATTGAAATTTCAAAAGCAGCAATCCAAGGACTAGAAAAAATCTACCTGCCATTTTTCCAATACAAAAAAGCTGGAGTAATGGTCACAGAATTCGTTCCCGAAACCGAGAGAATGACCTCATTGTTTGATGAAGACCTCCACGCAAAACACCGCCCAATCATGCAGATAATTGACGTGATGAACAAAAGACTGGGGGAGGACAAAATCAAACTCGGCTCCATGGACGTACAAAGAACTTGGAAGATGAATCAAAAGAACCTCTCTCCACGCTACACCACAGACCTCCATCAAATCATCAATGTTAAAGCAAAATAACACACCATCAGTTCCCCACTTTCAGAGGGGTGGCATTCCAACTGTTCAATAAAACGTAATACATAAAGTTCCCCTCTTTTAGAGGGGTGGCATTCCGAGAATCGGAATGACGGGGTGTTTACTTCCAAAACTTCAAAATAATTTTCCTCCATTTAGGGTTCGGGTAAAGAATTTTTAACTTAATATCAAATATGCCTACCAATTCTAAAATTCTATCTACCTAACCGACAAAAATTGTCGCAATACTACTCTCTCAAAATCTCAAATTTCATTAATCAAAAATTACTATTTTTGATTAACACTTAATCTCACCACCATGTGCAACTACGTAAGAATTAAATCCACACCAAAAGAACTGGAACAAGCCTATCAGGCAGAATACATTGGAGATGATTATACCAGAGACGACAAAATCAATGGCTTTGCCAATCCAAAATTGCCAGTGATTTTAGACCACGATACAGACCATATCGTTGCAGCGCAGTGGGGTTTCCTCCCAACTTGGGCTAAGGATAGCGAATTCGCTAAGAAAACCCTCAATGCAAGAATGGAAGAAGTGCACCAGAAGCCAACCTATAAAAACTACACCAACAACCGTTGCCTAATTTTAGTCAATGCTTTCCACGAATGGAAATGGTTGGACGACAAAGGAAAAAGAAAAGACAATTACCTCATCAAAATTAAAGACCAGGAAATCTTTGCCCTTGGTGGTCTGTACAACATCTGGGTAAACCCATCCACCGATGAAGAAATCCTTACCTGCACCATAGGAACCACGGAAGCCAATCCACTCATGGCAGAAATCCACAACACCAAACACAGAATGCCAATTCTATTAAACAACCAAATCGAATACCGATGGTTAGATGATATCCCAGTAGAAGACTTTCTCTACCCAAATTACAATCCAATACTCACCGCCCAAAACCTCACTAATTTAGAAAGCCATTCATTATTTTAATTTCAATTAAGGTAAATATCACATAAACATTTGAGCCGAATATGTAAAGTATTCGGCTCTTTTGATAGGTATTAGTAAAGGATTTGAAAATGTAATTTTTTTTATTCCCAACTGTCACCCCTCCTTTAGTAGGGGCTGGGTAAGGTATAAAAAACCACTCAAAAAATTGAGTGGTAACGATTGAGCGCATATTCTTGATTTCACCTTTTAAATAAAAGTAAATATCTTTCAAATTTGTTTTTTATTTTGGATAATTGTTTTTTAAATATTTAATTCTCATTCTTGTTAGATAGGTCAATTCATTATACCATCTTACAGGAAAAAAAGATCCTTCTTTATTCATAAGTTTCATGTGGTTATCTCTTTTCTGGATCCATATTTTGTGGCTAGAAATGATTTTATTAGTCATTTCTTTTTGTGTTTTGTATTTTAGCAACAGCTTATTCTGCAGAACATTTAACTCATTCCATGTTTTTTCATATTTTTTTTCTGCAACTTCATTTAACTCAAGCTGAGTTTGTGACATAAAATAACCTGAACATAAAACAGTCATAAAAATTAAAAACTTTTTCATCATTATTTTTCTAGGTAACCTATGTCAATATTAACTACTATAGGACATACACTATCAGTTTCTATAACAGAAAGCGAAACTATAGGAGTTACTCTGTCTAAGATTTTTGGGTTTATACTAAATTGCATTGCTTTTCTATGTCCTGGAGAATTATGAAATGCATTAATAATTGCTTTTGCTGTTTCTTGGTCATTCTTAAGCTTTAAGCTACATTGGATGAGTATTTCACCTACCCACCGAATAGGGAGTACCTGTCTTGCTCTTTCTTCAAAAGTCATTTCTTTAAAATGAGGTAAGTTTATTCTCTCATTATGTAGTTGTTCACTGCTATAGTCTAAAGAAGAATAGCCAAGTTCATTCATGGTTTTCAAATAAATGGCGTGATACCTTGCCATTTCTGAAGATTTTACATCATAAGTAAGTGCTACTAAACCATGTTTTTTACGATAAAAATTGAGCTCCTTTATTACTGCTTGTTCAAGTTTTGTTTGGGAAAACAAAACTTGAGACAATATTAATATTAAATATTTTATATTCATTAATAAAATTAGTTCGTTATATATTTTTGCAACAGAAGACATTTTTCATATTCTTCAATTTCTTCAAAATGCTTTAACAAATGGATTAAATCATTTTTAATTTCAGAAATTTTAAATTCATTCTTTTCAAAAACATCATGTTTTACTAAAAAATCAAACATTTTGTTGTAATAATCAAAAGTGTTCCCTTTTGATCTTAATTGAACTAATTCCAAAAGATCAATGCTAAAATCATTAAACATTTATTCTGCAAAACCGGTAACTATTGCTATTGAAGCATAATTATCAAATTGAGAAGGAAAATCAAAAGAGGAAAACTCTTTATGAATACAAATTTCATCAAAATCATGAAAATTACTTAATTCACAAATTAATTTATCATTATTAATAAAAAAATTTTCATTCTTGATGAATGGAATAGCTACAGACCAAAATGAGGATGGATTTATTCTATCTGAAGAATGATATGTAACCATATTGCTTAAATCTAAATCATCAAAATTAATCTCATATCTTAAATATTCAGTTTCTCCACCATGTGATATTACAAATCCGTACTTGCAATTAGCTATTATATAAAACTGATAAGATGTATTTAATTTTGATATTAATAAAATTCCGTTTCTATTTTTTATAATAAAAAATGTTTTAAATTCTGTTTTTTTCATATTAATTTTAGTTTAATTTAAACCCTATTTCAAAATTATTTTTTCTAAATTTAGTTTCATCAATTACATACTTTTCAAAATATATATCTAGCTTATCTGACGATTTACGAACTAAAGTATCAAGTAATATTCTTTTTTTAATGTTAGTTATTTGACCCCCAGATAGTTTATATAACCTTGCAATTTTTAATACAACATCATCATTTATTTCAGGAAAATTTTCCTTTAATATTAAATATCTTGTACTTTCATTTGGTAGCTGTAATTGAATTTTAAAGACAAATCTTCTATCAAAAGCATTATCAATATTTGTTATATTATTAGTAGTCGCAACAAATATTCCGTTAAAATCCTCTAACTCTTGCAATAAAATATTCTGTAACGAGTTGAATACTTGATCTACTGAACTTGATACATTAATTCGCTTTCCTAAAATTGCATCAGCTTCATTAAATAATAAGATAGGTGTTTTTTTGTTAGTTTTTAAAACTTGATTGTATTCATTGAAAATCAGCTTTAAATTTTTTTCTGAATTTCCAACCCATAGATCTTTAATGTTTGATATATCAACTTGATATATATCTCTTTTTGTTAATTTAGCCAACTGTTTTATGTATTCTGTTTTTCCTGTTCCTGGCAATCCATACAATATTATTGAAAGATTAGAAGAAACTAAGTTCGATGTTAATTGCTTAATAATTTTTGTATAATTTTTTTGATCTAAAACGTGATTAATTATTTCTATATTATTTAAATTTTCCTCATTGAAGAAAAGCTTTTTATAGTCAATTTTATTGTATTTGATTAGTTTACAGTTTCTAATATTTTTAGGACCACTGTAATTTGGAATAATTTTCTCGATGTTAACCAAATTTTCAAGCTTTTTTCCTAAAACAATATTTTCTAAATTTCCAAAATCTGAATAATCAAAAGTAAAATATTCGAGTTTGAATAAGTTTGATTTACAATTTTTTATTTTAGTCTTATAATTTAAAATATAATAAGGATCTTGTATGATTTTGTTTAAAACCATATCAAAATCAAAAGATTTTTTTCCTTCTAAAAAATCAAATAAAATCCAAAAAATAATTAATTTTTCAAATTCATCTATCTCATTATTATTTAAAATTTTATCAATTAATCCATAATTAGTATACTCATTTATTTCAATCAAGGTTACATCAATAAATTCATCCAAATCATAATCTGTACTATTATTTAAAATTAATTTTCTTATTTCTATGATTGCTTCAGATAGGGTTTTAGGTTTTTTTCTTTCAAGTAATTTTTCATTGTTATTTAAAATAGCATCTATAAAATTTTTTGTAAAGTCATATTCAATGATGTTGGAAGAAAACATCTTTCTTCTGCATTTTATCCATCCTTTAGTCTTATAACATTTTATGTAAGCGCTATTTTTCAATATCTCAATAGAGTTAAAACCCAATAATCTCATTGCTTTAACAAAGTTAATCTTCTCACCATTCAAATAATTGATGGATAAAACAGATATTAAAATTGATTCCTTTAAGTTTAATTTAAAAAATGATGTAACTAAATCAATTTCATTGCAAAAATTATTTAATAATATT
>JAYRDY010000091.1:0-8363 GCA_041909215.1 Cloacibacterium sp.
ATAGTAAGTGTGGCGGAGTGGTTTAGAAGGGATAAACTCTTCTTCTGTAAGTAAATCTTTCAATTCATGTACTACGACTTGATGACCAGAATTTTCTTTAGAAATCAAATCACAAGCACTGTAAACCGGAAAATTACCCATCTTATTTGTATTGATTTAATAAGTTTACCAGTGTGTTAACATCATGTACGCCGCTTTCCTTCCAAAGCATTTCTCCTTTTTTGAAAATTGCTAAAGTAGGCACACTTCTTACATTATATTCAGCAGCAATGGCAGGATATTGGTCGATATCAATTTTAATGATTCTGGCATTGTCTCCTACTTGTTCTTTTACAGAAACCAAAACAGAAGATTGCACTCTGCATGGTTGGCACCAAACTGCAAAAAAGTCTATTAATACAGGCTTTTCTGAATTAATAAGTTCTTTGAATTTTTGTGACATGTTTTTATAATTTAGTTCGTGTTTTCTTGTTCTTTAGTTTTAGAATAAGGAACGGCACAGTTGCCTGCTGCACAGCCAAATTTCAATAAAGACATGGCAACAAAATACAAGCCAAACGGCACCAAAACCCACATTCTATCCATTACAGATTGCACAATCATCCAAATGCCACCAACGAGGTAGATAATTCTGCGCAAATTCCAATCCATTAATAGGTTTTTCATTTTTATGATAGTTTAGATTTCAAACTGCTCCAACCGCCACCATTGTAAACTTCTGTGAAGCCACTGTTTTTGAGGATGCTTTTTGCGGCAGCGCTTCTCGCGCCACTTGCGCAACAGGTAATTACGGGCTTGTTTTTGTTTATTTTTCCTAAATTTTGGTTAAGACTTTGTAAAGGGACGTTTTTAGATCCTTTTATGTGTCCGCCATTGTATTCTGCTGGAGTTCTCACATCAATAATCTGAGCTCCATTTTTTACCAATTCTTTGTAATCAACAGAAGAACCTCCGAAAAGTTTTTTTAAAAATCCTAACATAATTTATTTATTTTCTTTTGTTTTCTGAAATGATGAAAAAATTAAATACCCCATTACCATTCCGTAAACAGAACTGTTTATTGGTTTAGAGGTAATAGCGCAAGTGCCAGAACTACAGCCTATAAAATGATAATAAGCATAGCCCGCAATTCCGCCAAGCAGAATACCAATAAAGGTTATTTTATATTTTTTGATGAAATTCATAATTTTTTATTTTTTCTTGCATGTATTAATCCCAAAAAGTGTGTATAAAGGGCAAAAACCCGTTAAACTCGTTAAGATAAATACCATTGCTAAGCAGAGAAGGGTAATGGCAAAATATCCTTCAGCTACTTTAAAATATACAAGAACTGAGAAGAGAATTGCTAAAAACAGACGGATATATTTGTCTGTATTGCCCATATTTTTTTTCATAATTTTTTGGTTTTATTTCTTTTTAAAATTGATGAAAACCTCAGTGTTTTCTCTTGGTTTTATGCTGTTGTAGCAAGTTTCCAAGGTTTTTATTTCAAATTTATCCTGAAAAAGATTTCTATATTCATCTTCATTTCCTCCAAAAGGCGGAAAAGGGTTCCCAAAATCTTTATTGAATAAAACACCAATGATTTTGCCATTTTCACTCAGTAAATCATGCATTTTATTCACGTATTTAGATCTTAAATTTACATTAAGAGCGCAGAAAAAAGTTTGTTCTACAATAACATCATATTCGCCTTTGTGTTCAAAAAAGTCTCCACAAATTACTTCAACTTCATGATGAGAAAACTTCTGAGAAATCAACTCGCAAGCTTTTGGAGCAATGTCTAAAAGTGTAATGTTTTTAAAACCTTCTTCTAGAAGCAATTCCGCTTCGTGAGCATTGCCGCAACCAGGGATAAGAATTCTAATTTCTTTGTTTTCAATGTGTTTAAAATATTCTGAAATTGCAGAAGATACAGCGCCAATATCCCAACCCGTTTCGCCGTTCTCCCAGCGAGAATTCCAAAAATTTTGATCTAAAACGTTTTCCGTCATTATAACTCTTTCAGAATTAAAAAAATGTTTTCAATATCTCTTCCTATTACTTCGTGTTCTGTATTTACAGGGATTTCGTAAATGTCTCCTTCTCTTAAAACTACAGTTTCGTTATTAATGTTGAAATCTACTTTTCCTCTTAATAAAACCAAAGTTGCAGGCACGGTTGTTATGTGTTTTGCCAAAACTTGCTTTTCTTTCAGCCCAACAGTAAAAAGATTGGCTTTGTCGCTTTTTCTAATGCTTAAAACAGAAGGTTTATCTTCATTAAAAATCAAATTTTCAAAAATATTCATTAGGATAAAGTTTTGGTTTGACAAACGAAATCTGTAGTCGGTACTTTTTCTGTTTTTTTAATTCCGTTGAAGCCTCCTTCTACTTCCGTGAAATTTCTGTAGCCTCTTGCCTGTAAAATGCTTGCAGCAATCATACTTCTGTAACCACCAGCACAATGCAAGAAGAAATGCTCATCAGGGTTGATGTTTCCAACCCAATCGTTAATATAAGCCAAAGGTTTGCTGTAAGCATCTTCCACGTGTTCTGCGGCATATTCTCCTTCTTTTCTTACATCGATAACTGTTGCATTTTTATCAAATTTTTCTGCAAATTCTTCGGGCGAAATTCTATGAATGGTATCTATTTCTTTCCCTGAGTTTTTCCATGCTTCGAAACCATCTTTTAGATAACCTAAAACGTTATCAAATCCTACTCTAGAAAGTCTGGTGATGGTTTCTTCTTCTGTACCTGCATCACACACCAATAAGATAGGTTGTTTTACATCTACAATCATAGAGCCTACCCAAGGTGCAAAATCGCCTTTAAGACCAATGTTGATAGACTGAGGAATAAACCCTAAATGAAATTCTGCTGCATTACGGGTGTCTAAAATGAGTGCATCCGTTTCTTCGGCTGCGGTTTCAAAATCATCAACAGAAAGAGGAGTGTTTCCTTTTTTCATTACTTCATCAAAACTTTCATAACCTCCTTTATTGAGGGCTACATTCATACCGAAATATTTCGGTGGAGCAGTAAGTCCATCTAAAACTGCCGCGATAAAATTCTCTTTAGAGCTTTGTTTTAAGGCATAATTTGTTTGTTTTTGGTTGCCCAAAGTATCGACTGTTTCTTTCTGCATATTTTTACCACAAGCAGAACCTGCGCCGTGAGCAGGGTAAACTGTAATGTCATCTGTTAAAGGCAAAATTTTATTGTACAAAGAATCATAAAGCAAGCCTGCCAATTCTTCTTGTGTAAGATTAGCTGCTTTTTGTGCTAAATCTGGTCTGCCAACGTCTCCCAAAAACAAGGTGTCTCCAGAGAAAATGGCGATGTCTTTACCATTTTCATCAATTAAAAGATAGGTGGAGCTTTCCATGGTGTGGCCAGGAGTGTGCAATACTTTTATTTTGATGTTTCCTACTTCAAAGATTTGATTGTCTTCTGCAATAATAGCATCAAAAGCTGGTGTTGCAGTTGGCCCATAAACGATAGGAGCTCCTGTTTTTTTAGATAAATCTAAATGTCCAGAAACAAAATCTGCATGGAAATGAGTTTCAAAAATATATTTTAATTTTACCTGATCTTTATTCAATCTATCAAGATAAGGTTGTACTTCTCTTAAAGGGTCAATAATAGCGGCTTCGCCATTAGAAACGATGTAATAAGCTCCTTGAGCAAGACAGCCTGTGTATATTTGTTCTATTTTCATATGTAGATTTTTATTGTTTTTTAATGGCCATATGCAATCGCCTATCTTCATTGGTGTTTGTTTGCAAACTTGTTAATGGCGATTTCATATTGATAAATTTTACCATTTTTTCTTAGCACGAAGTTACATTAAAAAAATGAATGAAAAATTTACTTTTTCAAAATCTTAGAGCAAAGATGGAGTAAAAAAACAGAGATTTATGTAACATAAATTACATAAGCTGTAGATATCGGTTATAGAGTAAATCAATGAAAAAAGACTTCTTTAAGGATAATATATATCCCCATAGATAATACAAACCAACCGAAGGCGGGTTTTAATTTTTTGCCATCAATTTTTTTAGAAATTCTTATGCCTGCAAGCAATCCTATTATAGCCAATCCGGTAAACTTCAATAAAAATTCCCAATCTATGTTAGAAATGTGTTCTGAACTTGCAAAACCTAGTAAAGAGTTGATAGATATAATGAAAAGTGATGTTCCAATGGCTTTTTTCATCTCGAGATTAAGAAGCATTACCAATGCTGGTACAATAAGAAAACCGCCGCCAGCGCCAATCATCCCAGTAATCATCCCAACGGCAATCCCTTGAGTGATGAGTAAAGGATATTGTGGTGATTTTGTTTGAGTTTCTATTTTGGGATTTCCTACAATCATTTTAATGGAAGAAAAAAGCATTAAAACAGCAAACAATACTAAAATAAACAAGTTTTTAGGAATGTGGATGTCACCTATATTAATAAGATTTTCAGGTAAATGAGGTAGAATGATTTTACGTACAAAAACAATTGAAAATACCGATGGAATCCCAAAAAGTAAAGCGGTTTTGAAATCTACATTCCCTTGTCTGGCATTGCTAATTGCCCCGAACGCACTAGAAACACCTACCACAAAAAGTGAAAACGTGGTGGCAGAAAGTACATCCATTTTAAAGAGATATACAAAAACAGGAACGCCTAAGATGCTTCCGCCGCCGCCAATAATACCAATAATAAGGCCGATGATAATCGCGAAAAAATATCCTAAAATTCCCATATTGTAATTGTTGTTGCAAAGTTGAAACAATTTTAAATAAAAAAATGCAACTCAAGTTGCATTTCTATCAATTTATAATAATTCTATTTTGTTTCTTCCGAGTTTTACTTTGCCATCTTCTTCTAAAGATTTTAAAAGTCTGGAAACTACAACTCTTGCGGTTCCTAATTCGTTGGCGAGTTGCTCATGTGTAGTGTTGATGATTTTGGTATCATTCAGTTCAGATTTTTTATGAAGTAAAGAGAGCAATCTGTCGTCCACCTTTTTAAAAGTTACTTCGTTGACCATTTCCAGCAACTCTTCAAACCTTTTATGGTAAAGTTTAAAGATGTAATCTAACCATTCTGGGTGTGTTTTGATAAGTGCGGTTACTTTTTCGGTAGGTAAAAAAAGAATTTCTGCATCTTCTTCTACTTCTGCCTTTACTTTAGATGTTTCTCCGTGTAAACCGCCAAGAAAAGACATTACACAGCTTTCGCCCGCTTTTATGTAATACAACAGAATTTCTCTGCCATCTTCTTCCGTTCTCATTACTTTTATACTCCCTTTGGTAACAATGGGAATGGAGCGGATTCTGGCATTTTCGTCTAAAATTACATCTCCAGCTTTGTAATTTTTGATGATACTGTATTCGTAAAGCTGAGAAAGGAGTTCTGGGGTTGCACTGAATTCTGTGGTTTTAGACATATTTTAATTAAAACTAATGATTTTGAAATTGTTATTCCCGAGTTCTAAAGTATCTCCAAGGGTTTTGGATTTTAAAGTTTGGAAAACGGGTGCTTCTTCAGAAACCGAAATTACATCTTTTCCTTCATATTTAAAAACGGGAAGCGATATTCCTACAAAAATATAATTTTTATCGGTTTCAATAAGAGTGCCTATTTCTATTTCTGTATAGTTTTCAGATTTTGCTTTTTCTAAAATATTCCAATTTTTTTGTGCAGTTAGCAACAATTTTTCATAACGGAGTTGCATATCTTTAGCTTCGTTTTGTCTGGAATAATCTTCAGGATCTTGGGTTTGGTCTTCGTCTAAATCGGCTTCAGATTTGTATCTTTCTGCAGAAGATTTTAAACCATTAATCACCTTTTGTTGTTCTTCTATAATTGCTGAAATGATTTTTACTTTGTCCATAACTTTATTTTTTAATAATGAAGTCTAACAAATTTAAGGCTTTTTTGCCTGAAAATCTTTTTATTACAGATGAGGTTTATCACTTTACCTCTTTTATTCAGAAAGCCCCTTCTCACAAAGATTGCGAAAAAGGGCTAAATTAAAATGATATGAAAATGTTTTAAAAAGAATAGCTAAAACCTACGCTGTAGCTTCTGCCAGGTGATAAAATTCTGAGGGTTTTATTCGTAGAATATGCTCTGCTTAAATGTTCTGAGTATGCTCTATCAAAAATATTAAGTACATTAAATGTGAAATTTGCATTTTTGAATGCATTATATCTTGCATTGAAATCGAAAACTGAAAAATCTTTGGTTTTCAATTCTCCAAAATTAGGATTGATGCGGTCTTGTTTACCCGAAAATCTATAATTAATTCCTAAAGTAACAGGCGAAAAATCTGCTTCGAAACTCCATCTGAAATCTAGCGGAGCGACTTCTGGCAAAGGATTATTGGTTTTAATATCTTCTGCATACGTGTAAGCTACCGCCAATTCTGTTCTGTATTTGGGTAAAAATTGCCAATTGAATCTTGCTTCTGCACCTGTTTTATAAGCTTTATCAATATTTTGAAGTTGTCTTGTCCCTGGGGAAGCCATAGAATAAGTTTTTATAGGCACAATTACGCCAGAAATATAATCTTGTAAATAAGAATAGAAAACATCTGCTTGGAAGAATACATTCTCTCTTTTGTAGGTGTAAATTAAGTCAATCTGGTTGTTGGTTTCTGGCTTTATATCTGGGTTTCCTACGAGTTCAAAAGCATCTATTCCTACGGCAAATCTGTTGATGAATCTCTCGGTTAAGCTTCCGCTTCGTTGTGCTCTTCCTGCCCAAATTCCCAATTGTGAGTTTTTGGTTAAATTTTGGTTGTAGCCTAAACTTACATTATGGTTAAAGTTGTTAGATTTTGCATCTCCATAAAGCGTTTGGAATAATTTTGATAAATCTTTAGCATCAGCTTCATTATAATCTAACCTTAAAGAAAATACCAATTGAGAATTCGGGAAAGCATGCTGATATTCATTAAACCAACCTATTTGGTTGATGTGAGAATCTTGCCAAGCCGTTCCGTCTCTCATTGGCATAGATGGTGGCATGGTCATTTTAATGTTTTCTGCGCCTTCGTGTTTGTAATCAAAACCAGTATAGAAGGTGTTTTTGTTCCAAGCGAATTTGGCTTCTATTCTTGCGCCATATGTTGATGATTTTACATCAGATACAGATTTTCTATCAGGTGTGCCCATAGAATGTTTTACATCAGTAACATAAGAATTAAAATCAATTTGTTTTAAATATTTATGGTTGAATTTTGCTAAATGCTTTAATTGATACATCCACGTTTTATCATAAATTAGATCCATATTTAACGTTGCAAATTCCACATCTTTGCCTTGGTTCGTGTTAATTTGAAGGGTGGTAATATTGTTGTCGTTCCATTTATAATTCCCTTTTGTGCCGATGTTATATCTAAGGAAAGCAGAACGAACTTCGTTGCCATTTCCGTCTTTGTAACGATCGCCCTTTTGATAAGAGCCGAAAAAATCCCAAACGATTTTTTTTGATGAAATTTTTGCTAAAGCCTCGTTTCTAAAGACGTTTCCGTTGCTTTCATAACCCGTAGAAATTCTACCACCTAATTTTGTTTTATCGGTAAAAACAGGTGCAATGGTGATAAAATTGATGGTTCCGCCAAAAGAATTCCCGTTTCGGAAGTGATAAGGACCTTTGTAAATCTCTGCTTCTTGTACAGTATTCAGGTTAACTTGTGAAACAGCAGGGTCCATTCTGCTAGGGCACGCATTGATTGCGGCGGCAGCTCCATCAATTACAATATTCAATTGTTCATATTTAAAACCTCTCAAAACAGGATCTGTAGCATAATTTCCGGCTTTTTTGATGCCGTTGATTTCTGGTAAAGAATTGAGGAATTTACCCGCATCGTGGTTCAGGTTGTCTGTTTGCTTGGTTTCTAGATTTTGTTTGTTCTGAGATTTTGGAGAGAGTTTAGTAATTTTTACAATTTCTATGTTTTTATATAAAGTATCTTGTTCTTGTTGAGCAAAAACAGGAGTTGATGCTGCTAAAAAAACAACAGCAATCGTCGGTAATTTGAAATTCATTTTTAATATTTAGGTTAATCAATAAAAAGCGTGCAATCACAATCTTATTGCAAAAAAAGAATACAATAAAGTGGCAATTAAAATTGTAATTGCACAAAAAAATAAAAAAGTAAGTGATTTTTTAACCTAAAATTTCGGGTGGCTGAAGCCCATTTTTTAAATAACCATCTAAAGTAAAATTATGGTTAATGGAAACAATTTTTGTTTTATTAACAAAAAATAAAGGTTTTTTAATGATGAATTCGGTGCTTTTTACAGGGAGAATATTCACCTCAAAAGAATATTTGATTTGAGAAATGGGGCTATCTTCTTTTTGTGCCTCTTTTTTCACT
>JAYRDY010000092.1:0-8358 GCA_041909215.1 Cloacibacterium sp.
GTTTATCTCTAAACCCTAAAAAATAAAGTACACCATCTAAACCAATAGAAGATATAGATTGTCTAGCGTTTTCTTTTACTTTTGGTTTCGCATGGAAGGCAATTCCTAAACCTGCAATATTAAGCATTGGCAAGTCGTTAGCGCCATCACCAACTGCAATAACTTGGTCTAGCTCAATTTTTTCAACCTGAGTCAAAAACTTCAAAAGTTCGGCTTTTCTTTTTCCATCAACAATATCACCTACATGTTTGCCTGTGAGTTTACCATCAATAATTTCGAGTTCGTTGGCGTATAAATAATCAACCCCGAAACGTTTTTTAAGATAATTACCAAAATAATTAAACCCGCCAGAAAGTATGGCGATTTTGTATCCGCATTTTTTCAGAATATGCATTAATCTGTCGGCTCCATCCATAATTGGGAGGTTTTCGGCGATTTCTTTCATTACAGATTCGTCTAAACCTTTCAGTAGAGAAACTCTTTTCTTGAAACTTTCATTAAAATCTATTTCGCCACGCATTGCTGCTTCGGTAATGGCTCTCACTTGTTCGCCAACGCCTGCTCTGTCGGCTAATTCGTCTATCACTTCGGTTTTTATCAGGGTAGAATCCATATCAAAACAAATTAATCGTCTGTTTCTACGATAAATATTGTCTTTTTGGAAAGAAATATCAAGGTCTAATTCACCACTTAAATTCACAAATTTTTCATGAATTAAATTCAAATTCTGCGGCGTACCTCTTACTGAAAGCTCTATGCAAGAGCGGTTTTCAGAATCATTATCACTATCCAACGGAATTCTTCCGGTTAAACGTTTTATGGTGTCTATATTTAAGCCCTGTTCTGCAATTACTTTAGTTACCTGTGAGAGTTGGTTGGCTTCTATTTTTTGGCCCAAAAGAGTAATCACGAAGCTTTCTTTGCCTTGTCTGGAAACCCAATTATCATATTCTTCTCTTTTAATAGGAGTAAACTTTGCATTAACACCTAGTTCGTAAGATGTAAAAAGTAAATCTTTCAGAATATTGCCCTGCATGGAAGGGTCTAATCTAAAAAGAATACCCAAAGATAAAGATTGATGAATGTTGGCTTGCCCGATGTCTAAAATTGTAGCGTTGTGTTTACTAAGAATTTCGGTAAGAGATGAGGTAACTCCGGGTTTATCTTCTCCAGAGATACTCATTAATATAATTTCGTGCTTCGTCATGATGGTTTTCCAAAAGAATAGAGTACAAAGATATTATTTTCAAGTCAAAAATCAAGAATCTTTTGGGTGATTTTGTCAATTTTGTAGATATTTTATTTTTTCTTTAATTAAATTTTAAATAATAATGCTTAAATTTTAACAGAATAACAGTAAAAAGCATTCAAATATGAGAATGTTTATATTTTTATTGATTGAGAATCCTTTAATATAATTATATTAGCGAAGTTCAAAAACAAAAAAATGTCAAAAAAGATTAAAGATTTCGGAATTGAAAAAGTTTTAAAAAACTTAGGAATTAAAACAGAAAACAAAGGGACTTCTACAGGAGGGAAATGGTTTGCAACAGGAAAAGTGATAGAAAGTTACTCGCCAGTAGATGGCCAATTAATTGCTAAAGTAACTTCTTCTTCTCCCAAAGATTATGAAAAGGTAATTGCAGAGGCAGAAAAAGCTTTCAAAGAATTTAGATTAATGCCTGCGCCAAAACGTGGCGAAATTGTAAGACAATTTGGGGATAAACTCAGAAAACATAAAGAAGATTTAGGGAAACTCGTTTCTTACGAAATGGGCAAATCGCTGCAAGAGGGTCTTGGTGAGGTACAAGAAATGATAGATATCTGCGATTTTGCAGTCGGTTTATCTCGCCAATTACATGGTTTTACCATGCATTCAGAAAGACCAGGACACAGAATGTACGAGCAATATCATCCGTTGGGAATTATAGGGATTATTTCTGCCTTCAATTTTCCAGTAGCTGTTTGGTCTTGGAACACGGCTTTAGCTTGGATTTGTGGTGATGTTTGCGTCTGGAAGCCATCAGAAAAAACTCCACTTTGCGGTATTGCTTGTCAAAATATTATCGTTGAAGTTTTAAAAGAAAACAATTTACCAGAAGGTATTTCTTCTGTAGTTATTGGTGATGGTGCAATAGGAGATTTAATAGCTAAAGATACCAGAGTTCCTTTAGTTTCTGCAACAGGTTCTACCAGAATGGGTAAAATTGTTGCGCAGAATGTGGCAGCAAGATTAGGAAGATCTCTTCTGGAATTAGGGGGTAACAATGCTATTATTGTAACGCCAGATGCCGATATTAAAATGACGGTTATTGGTGCTGTTTTCGGAGCGGTTGGTACTGCAGGACAGCGTTGTACTTCTACCAGAAGATTAATTATCCACGAAAGTATTTATGATAAAGTAAAAGATGCAGTAGTTGCTGCATACGGACAACTCAAAATTGGTAATCCTTTAGATCAAAATAATCATGTAGGTCCACTGATTGATGTTGATGCCGTAAAAATGTATGAAGATGCGCTTAAAAAAGTGAAAAAAGAAGGCGGTAAACTGATTGTAGAAGGCGGCGTCTTAAAAGGAAAAGGTTATGAAAGTGGTTGCTATGTAAAACCAGCCATTGCAGAAGCTGAAAATCATTTTGAAATCGTTCAGCATGAGACTTTTGCGCCAATTTTATATTTATTGAAATACTCAGGAGATGTGGAAAACGCTATCGAAATACAAAATGGTGTTGCGCAAGGTTTGTCATCAGCAATTATGACCAATAATCTTAGAGAAGCAGAAAAATTCCTTTCTCATGCAGGTTCAGACTGTGGTATTGCCAATGTAAACATCGGTACTTCTGGTGCAGAAATTGGTGGCGCTTTTGGTGGCGAAAAAGAAACTGGTGGCGGTAGAGAATCGGGAAGTGATGCGTGGAAAGTCTATATGAGAAGACAAACCAATACGATTAATTATACTACAAATTTACCTTTAGCACAAGGAATTAAATTTGATTTGTAGTACGCTCATCAATTAAAAAAAACAACAACAAATTCAACAATAAAAACTTGGAAAATTAAAAAGAGAAAAAATTATGAACAAAACAATAGAATTAAGTCACGAAGCAACAGGCAACAAGGTGAAGGCAACTTTAGGAAAACATATTTTAGCAGATGGTTTTGATTTTGTGATGGATTACGAAAAATCTCAAGGTTCATGGATTGCAGACAAACTTTCTGGTACAAAATATTTAGATATGTTCTCTATGTTTGGCTCGGCTTCTGTGGGCTACAATCATCCTTATATTGTAGAAAAATCTGCTTGGTTAGGCAAAATGGCGGTTTACAAACCTACAATGTCTGATGTGTATTTGCAAGAATACGCAGATTTTGTAGAAACATACAGTAGAGTAGCCATTCCCAAAGAATTGCCATATTGCTTTTTTGTTGAAGGAGGCGCACTTGCAGTAGAAAATGCACTAAAAACCGCTTTCGATTGGAAAACCAGAAAAAATTGGCAAAAAGGTAGCAAAACCGAAGGTTCTTTGGCGATACATTTCAAACAAGCGTTTCATGGGAGAAGTGGTTATACATTAAGCTTAACCAACACTTCGGATCCAAGAAAATATCAGTATTTTCCATTGTTTGATTGGCCAAGAATCATCAATCCTAAATTATATTTCCCGATAACAGATGAAAATTTGCAGGAAACCATCAAAAATGAGCAGTTGGCTTTATTGCAAATAGAACAAGCTATTGTTGCCAATCCGGATAAAGTGTCTTGTATTATTATTGAAGTGATACAAGCGGAAGGAGGTGATAACCATTTCCGTGATGAGTTTTTTGTTGAATTGAGAAGAATTTGTGATGAAAATGATATACTTTTAATTTTTGATGAAGTGCAAACAGGTATTGGCATTACAGGGAAAATGTGGGCATATCAGAACTTCAGTGTAATTCCAGATGTAATTTCTTTTGGTAAAAAAGCGCAAGTTTGTGGCATTTTGGCTAATAAAGAAAAGTTAGACCAAGTAGAACATCATGTTTTTGCAGAAAGTTCTAGAATTAATTCTACTTTCGGAGGGAATTTTATTGATATGCTGAGATTTCAACTGGTTTTAGAAATCATTGAAAAAGAAAATCTTTTAGACAATGTGCAAAAACAAGGTGCATTTTTATTAGAAGGTTTGCAGAAACTTCAAGAAAAATACCCTCAACTTATTACAAATGCGAGAGGAAGAGGTTTAATGTGCGCTTTTGATTTGCCTGATACCAAGATGAGAAATGATTTTCAGGAAAAATTATATGAAGAAAATGTTATCATTTTAATTTGTGGAGATCAATCTTTACGTTTCCGTCCGCATCTTAATGTTACTCAAGAAGATTTGCAATTTGCTTTAGATAAGATAGATAAGATTGCATCTCAGTTATAATTTTTGAATTTTTTGAACAGCGAAATCTTTAGGTTTCGCTTTTTTTTACAAAAAATTTTGTGGTTTGTAGAAATCTTAATAATTTTAACCATCAAAAAAATGAAGATATGAGTGTAGAATTACCAAGAGTTTCCGTTTTTGAAGCAGATGAAATGGTGCAAATACAAATTGTGAAAAAGAAATTGGAAGATGTAGGAATCGCTTGTTCGGTGAGTAATAAATATCTTAATTCTTTATTATCTACGCCTACCGCAACCGCGCTTAAGTTAGAGGTTAATATAAATGATGAGCAAAAAGCTTTTGAAATTATAGACCAGTATTTAGCGGAAAAAGAAGAAAATTAATTTTAGGGGAATTAGCTCATCTGGCTAGAGCGTTAGACTGGCAGTCTAAAGGTGACGGGTTCGATCCCCGTATTCTCCACCAAATAATCAAAGAGTTACGGATTGTATTTCTGTAACTCTTTTTTATTTGCACAAAATTTTCATAAAACTAAAAATTAGTTCTGTGATTTTTAAAATATAACAGAAAAAGAGGACTAACTAAAACAATGTTAACAAAAGTTTAGTTTTTATTATTTCTTAAAAGATAATGATAAACATTTTGGCCATCTTCTGTAATTGCATAAGCATTAACAAATTCGAATCCATTTTTTGTCATAAAATTTAATGCATCAATCATTGAGTTAAAAATCATTTTTTCTCCATTTTCATCTTTTACAATCGTTTCTTTTCCACTTGAGAAAAACTTTGTTTTTTGTCCAAAATCAATTTCAATGGTAAGTTTTGTACTCAATAATTTAGATCTGCCTACAATTTGAACATACTCAACATCGATATCTTTTAAGGGGATTTCATTTACTGTTTGAGCGTGTGCGATAAATGAAAATATAAATGCAAAAAATGGTAATAATTTTTTCATGTGTTTAATTATGATTAAGGATTTTCAGATTAATAAAATTACTAAAATAAAACAATATGAAAAGCAGTTGCGAAAAAATATCTAAGAAAGAGACTATCTCGCTTTTGAGACAGCCTCTTTTTTAGCCTCATATTTAAAAACTAATTTTTCAGAAATTTTAAAAAAAACTGTATCTTCGCTTCTTGTATGGAAAATTCTAAAAAAACAGCAGCCATTTCGTTTATTTTCATTACGCTGATTATTGATATAACAGGGTGGGGAATTGTAATACCTGTTGTACCAAAACTCATTGAAGAATTAATTAATGGAGACGTAAGCGAAGCCTCTAAATACGGAGGTTGGCTTAGTTTTTTATATGCCTTTATGCAATTTCTTTTTGCTCCTATTTTAGGTAATTTAAGTGATAAATTTGGGAGAAGACCAGTAATACTTTTTGCACTTTTAGGTTTTGCTATCAATTTCTTTATACAAGCTTGGGCTCCAACTATTTTTTGGCTATTTGTTGGCAGAATTTTTTCGGGGATTACAGGGGCTAGTGTAACTACAGCTTCGGCTTATATTGCAGATATTTCTGATGATACTAACCGTTCTAAAAACTTTGGGATGATTGGTGCCGCTTTCGGATTAGGATTTATTATTGGGCCTGTTATTGGTGGCTTGTTGGGACAATTCGGGTCTAGAGTGCCATTTTATGCAGCAGCAGTTTTATGTTTAGTGAATTTTGCTTACGGTTATTTTGTTTTGCCAGAGAGCTTAAGCCAAGAACATAGAAGACCTTTTGAATGGAAAAGAGCCAATCCTATAGGTACATTACTAAAAGTAAGAACGCACCCAGAAATTTTTAAATTATTCATCGCTTGGTTTTTAGTGTATTTAGCCAGTCATGCGGTACAAACTAATTGGGCATATTTTACCATGTATAAATTTGCTTGGGACGAAAAAACCGTTGGGATTTCTCTTGGCGTAATGGGCGCATTTACGGCCATTGTACAAGGTTTTTTGATAAGAAAAATCCATCCCAAATTAGGAAGTGAAAGAAGTATTTTATACGGAATTATGTTTTATAGTGTCGGGATGTTACTTTTCGCTTTTGCACAAGAAAGTTGGATGATGTATGCAATTCTAGCAGTCTATTGCTTAGGAGGAATTGCTGGTCCAGCATTACAATCTGTAATCTCTTCTAAAGTTTCGGCCAAAGAACAAGGAGATTTACAAGGCGCTTTAACGAGTGTTATTAGCATCACATCAATCATTGGTCCGTTATTGATGACTCAAATATTTTATTTTTTCACTCATCCAGAAGCAAAAATAAAAGTGTTGAGTTTTGTCTTTAAACCACCGTTTCAGTTCTCTGGTGCGCCTTTTTTCTTAGGATTTGTGCTGATGGCAGTAAGTGCATATTTTGTTTATTACGTTTTTCACAGAAAAAAATAATTTCTTATTCATTAATAACTTAAATTTGCAGAATGGAACTAAGTTTTGGAGAAATGTTGATGATTGCCTTGGCAATCGTCGTTTTATTCGGACCTAATAAAATCCCTGAAATTGCAAGAGGATTAGGGCAAGGTGTACGCAAAATGAAAGACGCGATGGAAGATGTGAAATCTGAAATCATGAAAGAGGCAGACAACCCTGTTTCGGAAATTAAACGCGAAATAGAGAAGGTAAAACAAGCGGCTAAAGATTACGATCCTACGGAAAAGATAAAACAAGAATTGGATTTGAGAAAGCAAATCGAAGGGAAATCTTCTGATGAATTAATACAAGAAACAAAAGAAGAAATTAATAAGTTGAGTGACGAATATCAAGGCCCTGTTTCTAGATAATGGAAGAAATAATTCTCGAGGATAAAAATGCGATGATTTTCCTAAATAATTTAGGAAATTCCACCTTCGATCAGTTTTGGATTTTGGTTTCTGAAACTTGGTTTTGGATACCACTTTACGTAATTTTTATCTTTTTATTATCTAAGAATTATAGTAAAAAATCGTTATTTTATATCTTACTTTTTGTTGCATTGGGCATTACTATTTCAGACCAAATTGCTAATATTTTTAAATATGGTTTTCACAGGTTAAGACCTTGTCACGATCCTTCTTTAGAAGGTTTAATTAGAGAAGTAAAATGTGGCGGAAAGTTTGGCTTTTATTCTGCTCATGCTTCCAACGTATTTTTTATAGCTTCTTATTTAACCTTACTTTTAGGTAAAAAATTAAAATATTTCACCGTATTCATATTCTCTTGGGCAGCATTAGTCGCTTACAGCAGAATTTATTTGGGCGTTCATTTCCCGGGAGATGTACTTTTTGGTGCTTTTATGGGAGCTATTTTAGGTTTTTTCTTTTCTAAATTAGCCATTAAAGTCATCAATAAGTCAGAAAAAAAATAGTATTTCTTTAATACTAATCATTATGATAAGGTTTACCTTGCAGAATTTGGTCTGCTCTGTAAATTTGTTCCACGAAAAATAAACGTATCATTTGATGTGTGAACGTCATTTTAGAAATCGAGAGTTTCTCATTGGCTCTTTGGTACATTTCATCTGAAAATCCATAAGCTCCGCCCACCAAAAAACATATTTTTTTAATGGAATTGTTTTGATAAAAGTCTAATTTCTGTGCAAATTCTCTGCTGGTAAATTGTTTTCCTTTTTCGTCTAAAAGAATTACCCAGTCAGAATTTTCAATCGTATAGAAAAAAAGCTTTGCTTCTTCCTTTTTTAGTAAATCTGGGGTAAGATTTCGGGCATTTTTAACATCGGGTATTTCTGTAATTTCAAAATTCCAATGTCTGGGCAGCCTTGTTATATAGTAATTGATGAGATTTTTAATTTCTTTATCGTCTGTTTTTCCTATGCAGAGTAAATTAATTTTCATTCCTTATATTTGTACAAATATAAAATATCGAATTTGAAACTCCCTACATTCCTTAAGAAAATTCATCGTTTTTTAGATGGAATCCACATCCCAATGTTGGGAATTTCTTTGTGGGGTATGTTTGAGATTTACATAAAAGGAGTTTTTAA
>JAYRDY010000093.1:0-8342 GCA_041909215.1 Cloacibacterium sp.
CTTACATTGGGGCATATTTCTACAAATTCACCAATAACAGAATCGTGCCCTATTGTAGACCCTAAATTAATCATTGCTCCTTTTTTTATCGAAATGTCATTGGTGATGATAACTCCCGAAGTAATGATTACTCCTTCTTCTATATTGTTAAAAAAATTTCCAATATCCGCTTTTTTACTTTGTATTGAAATGCATTTACCACCTAAATTGGTGAATTTTTCAAAAACTAATTTCCTTAATTTTGGATTTCCTATTCCAATAGTAAATTCTGGTGAAATGGTTTCAAAAAATAATCTCGCTTCATCTTCAGACCTTAAAATGGGAAATAGATTAAATAATTTTTCTGGTAAATCATCATTTACATCATCATAAAAACTTAAATTGGAAGTTTGGTTGTTTTGATGAAAAATTTCTAAAAGTTCTTTTGCGAAACCTTTTGCTCCAATGATTAGCATATATTATAGAGTTTTTTTAATTAAATTCGATATTTTTTCTACTATTTCAGGTTGTAATTCTGCGTATAAAGGCAAACATAAGATTCTTTTTGAAACGCTTTCTGAAATTGTCATCTTTTCTCCGTTTAGATATTTTACTGTGTTGAGTGATGGATAAAAATATCTTCTTGGAAAAATATCTTCTTTATTTAAGGCTTCTTTTACTTTTAACAATATTTCTTCTGATTCAAAAATTGCAGGATAATAATGGTAATTCCATTCTGTGTTTTCTCGTAATTTCATTTTTTGAATTTTAGAAAAATCTAAGCGTTGATTATACATCTCTACTGCTTTTTTTCTTCCATCAAAAATTTCATCAAGATGATTAAATACAGCTAAACCTAAAGCGGCTTGCAATTCAGAGGTTTTAGCATTTATACCAATTCCGTGAAAATTTTCTGGGCCGTTGTGTCCAAAATTATGATGATAAAATAATTTTTCGTGAAGTTCTTTATTGGTTGTTATCATGCAGCCACCTTCACCGGTGTGAAATATTTTAGTAGCGTGGAAGCTGCAGGTTGAAACGTCACCGTAATTGAATATACTTTTTCCGTCGTATTTTACACCAAAGCAATGTGCTGCGTCATAAATTACCTTAAGATTATATTTTTGAGCAATTTTTTCTATTTCCTTAACATTACAAGGGTTTCCAAACACGTGGGTCGCCAATATTGCTACTGTTTTATCTGTAATTTTTTCTTCTATTTTTGTTTCATCAATCGTTAAATATTCATGATGAATATCTGCATAAATTGGGGTGCAATTTTCCCAAAAAATAGAAGAGCTAGAAGCGATATAAGAAAATGGAGTTGTAATAATTTCTCCTTTAAGTTCTAAAGCTTTAATTGCAATTTGTAAAGGAAGCGTTCCATTTGTAGTAATCGTTAGATAATCTACATCTAAAAAAAATTTAAGTTTATCTTCTAATTCTAGAAGGAGTGAACCTCTATTGGTAATCCATTTCTTGTCCCAAGATTTTTGTAATATTTGAGAATATTCATTTATAGGAGGAAGAAAAGACTGTGTTACGTTTATCATTTTGTGTTTTTGAGGATTTTACATCAAAGGAATTTTCATATTCTGTACTTTGCTCATAATAATAGAATTTGCAGGTATGCTTCTATTAATTAGACATTTTGCACCAATAATGCAATTATCACCAATAGTTACTCCTTTTAGAATGGTAACTTCGCTGTAAATTTTTACATTTTTCCCAATAATAATGGGTGCGGTGTTGAATTCATTTTGCTTCCATTCATAAGTAGGCTCGGTAACAAAAGCGTGATCGTGATCATAAAATTTGCAGCCTTCTGCAATGCCTGTGTCTTCGCCAATTTCTATTTTTTCTAGACAATTGATGGAAACATAATCACTAATATTTACATTTTTGCCTAAAATGAGTTCGCCATTTTTTCTTATTCTTATTGCATTGTTGTCTTTCATTACAACTCCTTCTTTAATTGTAATTTTTGCGTCTTTGCTCAACAATAAAAATGTATTTTTTCCTATTCTAAAAGAATGATGAATGGAAGAGTTCTTCAAACTTTTTAATTGGTGCAGCGTGTTCATTTTCCCAATTTTATCCATTATTTTGGGAAATATCATCAATATTTTTATCAATAAACCGTTCATTACTTTTGCTTTAAATGGTTCCAGAATCCACGAAAATACATTGTCCAGTAATAGATTTCGCACCATCACTCAACAAAAACGAAACAGTTTCTGCAACAGAATCTACATCAGTGGCTTCTTTTAGAGAGGTTCTTTTATAAATTCTATCTTTTTGCTCGTCACTTAAAGTAGCACTCATGGCGGTTTCCATAAAACCAGGAACGACTACGTTGGAGCGAATTTTTTTACCGCCCCATTCTCTTGCTGTGTTTTTAGAGAAAGCTTCCAGTGCACCTTTAGAAGAAGCATACATGGCTAAACCTTTGTAACCAGTGTGTGCGCTGATAGAAGAAATATGGATGATAGAACCTTGTTTGTGGTTTAAAATCATGTTTCTGATGGCGTATTTCGTCATCATCATTGGTGAGAAAACGTTTACCTGATACATTTTCAAAAGTTCTTCGTAGCTCAAATTGGTAATGATGTCATCATAAGCCATTGCAGCATTATTCACCAAAGCATCAATAGAAATCTGATTATTGATAAAATTTTTGAAAATTTCTTTTCTTACATTCTCAGTATCAGAAAGGTCAAAAGAATGAAAAAAAAACTGGTTAGGAAATTGTGCTTGTAAATCTTTCACTTCATCAGAATGTGTTCTGCTGATGCCGTAAACAGTATGCCCTTCTGTTAATAGTTTTTTACAGATGGCAATTCCTACCCCTCTAGAAACTCCTGAAACTAATATGTTCATTGTTTTAATTTTTTTCCGGTTCTTGTTAAGCCAATTTCTTCTACAAAAGAGATTCTTCTTGGTATTTTATAATTCTGTAATTTATCTTCTAAATAGCTTCTTATTTCTGCTTCTTCTAATTCTTGATTTTCAAAAACTACAATTTCCGCAGAAAGGATATTTCCTAAAACAGCATTTGGTTTTCCGAAAACTTTAGCATTTTTTATTTTAGAGTTTTGTAATAAAACTTCTTCTACTTCATTAGGATTTACTTTGTAACCGCCTACATTTATAAGCTCGTTTTTTCTGGAAACGAATTTGAAAATTTTCTGATTTTCATCTATCCATTCAATCAAATCTCCAGTTGCGTAAAAGTCTTTTATTTCATCTAATTCTTCAGACTTCCCTAATAAAGACTGATGTAAATACAACTCATTTTCTTCCACTTTGATGAGGTCTTCCAGATGAGGTTTTATTTTGAAATATTCTCCATGAGCAGAAAAAATAGCGCCAGCCTCGGTAGAAGCATACACATTATTTATTTTAGCTTCTGGGAATAATTTCTGAGTATTTTCTAATAATTTTTCATCAGATTTTTCTCCACCTAAAGTAATTCTTTTTACCGTAGAATAAGTTTCTTCAATAGGTAAGAGAAGTCTATAGAAAGTTGGCGTTGCTGAAATGTTGGCAATGCTATATTTTTTTATTTTTTCAAAAACTTCGGCCCTAGAATTATTGAAAATATCCACCAAAGAATTTCCGTTCACAATCGCTTGTAAAAACACTTGCAAACCAGCCATGTGTGTAGGGTTGTAAGCAAATCCCCAAACCAAATTCTTCTGATTTTCATTGATTTTAATATTTCTCAATAAATTTTGGAGAGAATGCTTTATTTTTTTTGGTTGACCTGTTGTTCCAGATGTGAAAAGCGTAAGTGTAGATTGAGAATGTATTACAGCATTCATTAAATCTTCTATTGATTCTATTTTTACAGCGTTTACTACCGTAATTTTTTCGTCAGGAGAAATATTATAATTAGAAATCTCTTCCATAGACCAATCTGCATCTACCAAAACCAAATTCTGATTTTGGGTAATCGCAAATAAAAGGTTAAGGTAAAAAGAATATAAATCTTTATAAAAATAATGATTGAAATATTCTTTTTTTTGGTTTAAATCTTCTAATAATTGCTGATAAGAAACTTCAGAAGATTGATCTGCTAAAAAAATCATTGCAGTTTATTTAGAATTTCGCCTACAGTTAATACCAAACCATCTTCGAAAATATCTATATCAAACTCGTCTTCTATTTTTACAGTAAGCTCTGCCAAATCAAAAGAATCTAGATTAAGATCTTCTCTTAGTCTCATTTCTTCGGTTAAAGATTCTACAGGATTGTCTTGTTTATTTTTCTTAATAGAATTAATAATTTTTAGTAATTTTTCGCTCATTTGATATTTTTCTACAAATTTATCAAATTTATTCTATTTTTGTATAATAACAAATGTTTTAGGCAAAGTTTCCGTTCATGAATGCTCCTTTAGTTACCATTTCCATCCCGATTTATAATTGCGAAAATCATCTTATTAATTGTTTGCAATCTGTTGTCAATCAAAAATATAAAAATTTAGAAGTTCAGTTGGTTGATGATTTGGGAAATGATAACAGCATGCAGGTGGCAGAAGATTTCATCCAAAAACATCCTGATTTTCATTTCAAAATATTAAGAAATGAGAAAAACTCAGGGCTTTCTGTGGTGAGAAATGTAGGAATTGATAATGCCCAAGGAAAGTATATTTTCTTTTTGGATTCTGATGACGAGATTATGCCAGACTGCATCTCCAAAATGGTAGAAATTGCTGAGCGCGAACACGTAGAAATGGTTTGTGGTAATGTAAGAACCATTAAATTGGAATCGAAAGAAGAGATAGATGCTTTCAGATTGCATAATACCCAAGAAAAAATAACGAATAATACAGAAATTTTTGAGAGTTTTATTCAAGGGAGATTCCCAGTTCCGTCTTGGAATAAACTCATTCTTCTCGATTTTTTGAAGCAAAATAAATTGTACTTCAAAGAAGGGCTTTTTGCACAAGATTCTTTACAAAGTTTTGAAACGGCTTTGGTTTTAAACTCTGTCTTTTTTTTAAGGGATGATACTTACATTTATTATCTCCATCAGGATTCTGTAATTCATAACCGTAAGAAAAAGCATTTTGATAATTGGATTACCATTGCTACAGAATTTGAGAAACATTACCAAAAAGAGCAAAATCCTGAACGTAAAAAACAAATTCTTGGCTATTTAATTGATTATAAAGATTTGACTTTACTCATGAATTGGAAAGCGCAGAGAAACGAAGAGCTTTGGAAATACAGTTATAATGCGTACAAAAAATTAGCTTCTTTTTCTCTAGCAGAATATCTAAGTTCTGATTTTAATTTAGCACTTAAAAAGAAGAACTTTTTGCAAAATTTACCTACCAACTTAGGCTATAAAATTTTCAGAAAGAGATTTGGAAATTAGAGTCGGAAAACGTTTTCAGATTTTGGTAAAATGCCTTTCACATCATAGATAATTCCGTTTTCTAAGAGCAAATTTTTTAAATTTAAATTTAAAAAATCTTGATGAGGAACTGCTAGAATAATGGCTTCAAATTTCTTGTTGGGAAGTATATTTTCTACTTTTACGTTGTATTCTTTTTTGGCAGCTTCCGTATTAATCCAAGAATCATACACCGTAACATTAGCGCCAAATTCTTGTAGATTCTTTACAATATCCGTCACTTTGGTATTTCTAAAATCGGTACAATTTTCTTTGAAAGCAAAACCTAAAACCAGAATTTCAGAGTTTTTAACCTTGAAATCTTTTTTCAGCATTTGTTTTACGGTTTCAGAAGCTACATAATTCCCCATAGAATCATTCATTCTTCTTCCTGCCAAAATAATTTCGGGGTGATAATCAAATTCTATCGCTTTATGAGCTAAATAATAAGGGTCAACGCCGGTACAATGACCGCCAACTAATCCTGGTTTAAAGGGCAGGAAGTTCCATTTCGTGCCTGCAGCTTTCAGAACTTCGTGCGTATCAATTCCTATTAAATTGAAAATTTTAGAAAGCTCGTTTACGAAAGCAATATTCACGTCTCGTTGCGTGTTTTCTATCACTTTGGCAGCTTCTGCTACTTTTATTGATGGAGCAAGATGCGTCCCTGCGAGAAGTACAGATTGGTAAAGTTCATCTACTTTTTCGGCAATTTCGGGAGTAGAGCCGGAGGTTATTTTCAGAATTTTTTCTACGGTATGTTCTTTGTCTCCAGGATTTATTCTTTCAGGAGAATAACCTACAAAAAAATCTTGATTGAATTTTAAACCAGAGAATTTTTCTAAAACAGGCACACATTCTTCTTCTGTGGCACCAGGAAAAACAGTGGATTCATAAATCACAATATCGTTTTTTTTCAAGACTTTGCCTACCAATTCGCTGGCGTTGTAAAGCGGAGAGAAATCTGGTTTATTATTTTTGTCAACAGGAGTAGGAACGGTTACAATATAGATGTTAGAATCTTTAATTTCTTCAAAATCAGCAGTGAAGTAGAGTCCTTTTTTGTTTTTTTGAGGATTATTAGAAATGATTACTGTTTTTAACAATTCTTCTGAAACTTCAAGGGTGTTATCATTGCAATTTCTAAGTTCTGCAATTCTGATTGGGTTTACATCAAAACCTATTACTGCATACTTTGTAGCAAACAATCTGGCTAAAGGTAAGCCAACGTAACCAAGACCAATAACTGTAATTTTCATTAAAGAGAATAATATCTGTCTAATATTCTACAAAGATAAGCTTCTTTGTTGGTTAAATTGTTTTCTGTAAAATAACTTTCTACTTCTGGGATAGAGATAAGGTAGCTTTGTCCGCTTTTTACAAAAGATTTTTTTGCAGATTTATTGAAATATTTTTCTAAAATTTCTAAAATTTCTGAAGTAGAAAAGTTCTCAAGATAAGCCACGTTAATGATTTTATTGAGAATATTTTCGTTAATAAACTTTAAAGTAATATTCTTGATATCATCAGCATCTATTAAATTTCTGGTCGCCAAAGTATGTACCGTAATTTCTTTCTCTTGATGAAAAGCATTTATCAGATAATTCATTAAAAGATTAGGATTTCCGCCTTTACCCACAGCATTGCTTACTCTTAAAATCAAAAAATTTCTTGATAGTTCTTCTACAATTTGCTCCATTCTCAGTTTGTGATTTACATAGAAACTTCCGTTTTTAGAAGAATCATAGATGCTACAAGTAGAAAAATAGATAAAGATTTTCTCTGGATTTTCTTCCAACGTTTTTCTGAGAAGATTCTCTTCTCGCATAAAAGCAGATTTTTCTGTTTCCAAAGAATTAGAAACACCACTTGCAAAGAAGACTACGTTTTCTCTGTCGTTTTCTCTGAATAAATTGGCGATAAGTCCGTTTCCGATGATCATTAATAGATGATTTTATTTTTCATAATAATTTTTAATTTTTTCGTGTCCTACATGCAAAATCACTTCTTCACCTATGCCTTCGTTTCCATCACATAAACACCATTGTTTAGGTAAAATGTAAGGATAAATGCCAGTTTCCCAAGCAGACTTCCACATAACAAGTGAAGCTCTAGAAGGATCAGTTTTCATAATTTCTGCACAAGTTTTATAGAAGATATTTCCTCTTTCGTCGTTTTTCCAAAGTGTCATAGGACTTTGGTTATAAGAGTGACCAAGACCAAGACTTTCGTCTTCTATAGGCTGAGTGTCTTTAGACCAAATCATATCTTGTCTTAGCAATTGCCTGTCATTATAAGGCACGCAAAATCCAAACTTTCGGGTAAGATGGATTAGTGCAATAATATCACTAGAAACGATCTCCATATCAGAATCTAAAATACATTTAAAATCAGCATCAGATTCAATAAGAGAAATAAACTTGAAGTAATCAGCAGTTCTATAACCATATCTTTCGTGTTCAGGATTAACAACTGGAGAAGACACTTTAATCAAGTTTACGCCTTCTATTTCTAAATCAAAATCAGAGTAAACGGTGTATTTGGCGTTAGGAAAGTATTTTTTTAAGGTTTTTAGAGAAGGGTCTAGCCTAGAGCCTTTATCTTGAAAATCTAAGCCACCTCCATTTACTCTCTGCGCTCCGAATTCTGAAAAAAGAAATTCAATTTTTATAGATTGTAAGAAATCAATTTCTGTTTTTGTGAAAGGAAAATTTCGAAAAGAGGTTGTTCTTTTCTTTTTATAATTAGCAGTGGCATTTCCAGTGAGAACGGCCCAAGCGTTTTTTAATTTATAATATAATTTCCACATTATGTTCGAAAAGCAAATATATAATATTATTTTTTTTCCCACTTTATAATTAGTAATTTTGTTGAAAAGAATCTATGAATTTTTTACCAATTGTTTTTACATGTGATGATGCCTATTTTAAATATGCAAATGTTGTAATAACGTCTATAAT
>JAYRDY010000094.1:0-8183 GCA_041909215.1 Cloacibacterium sp.
TAAATAATTACCAATTTATGGCGGATTCTTTCTCAAAAAAAGAAAATTTTAAAAAGAAATTACAAAAACAAAAAGAAAAAGCAGCTCGTAGAGAAGAGCGCAAAGAGAACAATAATAAAGGAAAAGATCTAGAAGATATGTTTCTTTACGTAGATGCGAACGGACAACTTACATCTACCCCACCAGACCAACAAGAAAAAGAAGAGTTTAACCTAGAAGATATACAGCTTGGCGCTGCAAAAATAGAAGCTGAAGATCCTACAAAAACAGGATTAGTTACTTTTCTTTCTGAAAAAGGTTATGGCTTTATCACCGAAGACAGAACAAAAGAAAACATCTTTTTCCATACCAATAATTGTACAAGTATTGTAAAAAAAGGAAACAAAGTTTCTTTTGAAAAAGAACGCTCACCAAAAGGCTTTTCGGCTGTTAACGTTCAGGTTGTAAAATAAAAATATTGCCAAAAAATATAAAAAAAGTGTAAATCATGAACTGGTTTACACTTTATTTTTGGACTTTCTCTCAGAGTTCTTCTATATTTCGTATTTTCGCAAAAATTTCAATTTTCATCATTCAATTTTCCATTAAAATGAATTACGTTTCCGCAGAAAATCTCACCAAATCTTACGGTTTAAAAGTATTATTCAAAAACATTTCTTTCAACATCAATGAAGGCGATAAAATCGCGATTGTTGCCAAAAACGGAAGCGGAAAATCTACTTTGCTAAAAATTTTGTTGGGTAAAGAAATTGCAGATTCAGGAAATGTAGTCATTAATAAAGACATTCAGGTTGTACTTTTTGATCAAGAAATTGAATTCGATTCAGATTTATCCATTGATGAATTTATGATGACCTTGGATTCTCCACCAATTTTAGCCCTGAAGAAATACCACGAATCTCTCGTTTCTCAAAACCCTGACGAAATGGAAAAAGCCATTGCCGAAATGGAAAACCAAAAAGCTTGGGATTTAGAAAACGAGATGAAACAAATCCTTTCTCAACTCAAAATCACAGATTTATCAGCCAAAATGGGTAAACTTTCTGGCGGACAAATAAAACGTGTGGCTTTAGCGAAACTTTTGACCGAAACCAGAGCGCAACATACGCATACTTTGCTGATTATGGACGAACCGACCAATCACCTGGATGTGGAAATGGTAGAATGGCTCGAAAATTATTTGAGTAAAGAAAAAATTACGTTGCTTTTGGTAACACACGATCGCTATTTTCTGGATTCCGTTTGCGACATCATTTGGGAAATGGAAGACAAAAATCTGTATTTCCACAATGGTAGCTATGCAACTTACCTCGAAAATAAAATGATTCGGGAGGATAATCTAAACGCAACTATCGACAAAGCGAACAACCTCTATCGCAAAGAATTAGAATGGATGCGTCGCCAACCCAAAGCGAGAACTACCAAATCTAAATCGAGAATTGATGCGTTTTATGATACCGAAAAAGTAGCAAAAACCAACACCAAAAAACAATCTTTAGAACTCGATTTCGAGATGAAACGCTTGGGAAAAAAAATTCTGGAGCTCAAAAACATCAATAAAAGTTATGGAGATTTATTGTTGTTGAAAGATTTTTCTTATTCTTTCCAAAGAGGCGAAAAGGTAGGAATTGTAGGCAAAAACGGCGCAGGAAAATCTACTTTGCTCAATATTATACAAGGTTTAGAACCGAAAGATTCTGGAGAAATAGAAACTGGCGAAACCATCAAATTCGGGTATTTTTCGCAAAAAGGTTTGCAGTTTAAAGAAGACGAAAGAGTAATTGATTTTATTAAAGAAATTGGAGAAAATTTCCCTCTTGCCAACGGCAGAACCATTTCTGCATCGCAGTTTTTGAGATTATTTTTATTTGATGATCAAACGCAATATTCGCCGATTTCTAAACTTTCTGGCGGCGAAAAACGCAGATTGCATTTGATGTATGTTCTTTATCAAAATCCTAATTTTTTGATTTTTGATGAACCAACGAATGATCTAGATTTACCGACTTTAACGGTTTTAGAAAACTTTTTGTTGAATTTTCAAGGTTCGTTAATTATTGTTTCGCACGACAGATATTTCATGGACAGAATTGTAGATCACGTTTTAGCTTTTGAAGGCGAAGGAAAAATTAAAGATTTTATTGGCAACTTTTCAGAATACAGAGAAAGCAGAAAGATGGAAGATGGAAAACAGAAGTCTGAAAACACCAATCAAAAATCTGAAAATACTAAAGAAGTAGAAACAAAACTTTCAACTCCTAGTTCCCAGCTTCCAGCCAAGAAAAAACTTTCTTTCAAAGAACAGCGCGAGCTAGAAACCATAGAAAAAGAAATGCCTGAATTAGAGAAAAAACGTTCCGAAATCTTAGAAAAACTCAATAATGAAGCTGATTATGAGAAAATAGCGATGCTTTCTGCGGATTTAGAAAAAATCTCTGAAAAACTAGAAGAATACGAAATGCGTTGGCTAGAATTGCAAGAAATGATGAGTTAGTCATTCATCATTTATTCTGATATCAAAAAAGATAGGATTTCTTTTTATTCTTTCGTCTAGCCATTCAATTCTCTAGCGCGATTTTCAGCAGCAAGAATTCCTTTTTCTACGATTTCCTTCAAAGAATTTTCGTTAAAAACTTGCAAAGCTGCTTCTGTTGTTCCGCCTTTAGAAGCGACTTCTTTAATCAATTCATCTAAATTTTTATCCGAATTATTGATGAGATGATAGGCGCCAACCATGGTTTGTTTCACAAAAAGTTTAGACAGGTTTTCATTAATTCCCATCTTTATTCCTGCTTTTATCATCGCATCAACAAAATAATAGAAATACGCTGGGCCGCTTCCGCTGAGTGCCGTTACAGAATCCAAAAGGTTTTCATCTTCTAGATAAACAGCTCTGCCAGAACTATTGAGCAATCTTTCGATTTGCAGAATTTGGTTGAAAGTAATACCTTCTGCTGCGGTGTAACCCGTAATCCCCATCCCAATTAACGTTGGCGAATTGGGCATTGCTCTTACTACATTTTTATGTTGCAAAAGATCTTGTATTTTCTCAATTTTAACACCAGCCATTATAGACAATATAATTTGCTCTTCTCTGAACTTGAAAGGCAAATTTTGCGCTACAAAAGGGAAATCCTGAGGTTTTACCGAAATAATAATTAAATCTGCATCATCTATATTGGCTTCATCAAAAAAAGAAACCTTCAACTCTGGAAACTCTTTTTTTATTTTCCCGATTTTTTCTTCACTTCTGATGATGAGTTGTAAATTCTGAGGTTTTACCAATTCATATTTCAAAAAAGAACGAGAGAAAGCCACGCCCATATTTCCTGCGCCAATAATTGCAATTTTCATATTAATCTGTGTTAGTGTTAGGTGTTTATTTAAAATTTTATTTTTTGTGTTCGGTAAAATAATCTCTGAGAACCCTCAGTTCATGATATTCCATATGCGGAAGTGTACGTTTCAGCTCATTGAGGCTTTCGTATTTTTCAGGATTTTCTATGAATTGGGTTTGATAAAAATTCTCGAAATCTTTAATATATTCTTTCGCTACCAACCTTTCTATTTCTAAAGAACCGTTGACTACAAATTTTGCCAAATGCCCAAAAATAGTTTGCACCAAAACGCCTCTTTCTTTGGCAATTTCGCCAATAGATTTGCCTTGTTCAAAGAGCTGAAGCGTAATGTTTTGGGTTGGGATTTTAGCCACTTTAGATGAAATTTTTTCATCATTTTCTTTATTGAAAAGTGGTTTCTCTAACAAATATACATTTTTTAAATCATTTAGATATTCTTCTACATCGTCTAACAAAGTTCGGGTATCATCATTGTATTGTTTCATCCCTTTTACGCCTTTGGTTTCTGCATAAAATTCTTTGAATGGTTTAAAAACCTCATCATTCACCTTCCCGAAAAAGAAGTTTACCGCACCTTCTGCTTTGGTCTCAATTTCTTCCCAATTTTCCTGATTCTGAATAAATTTCTTTGTTTTTTGCCAAATCACTTTCTCGAACTTCTGATAAATCTCGGTGAGATTTTCCACAGAAGTTTTCAATGCAAAATACAACTGAAAAGCATTTTGTTGATTGACAAATTTGCTTTGTTTAGAAATTTCACTCCAACTTTCCAAAGCGTTTTTCATCCAAGAAACGTCTAAATACCTCAGCACTTTTCTGATGCTGTAATCGTATTTTTCAGACTGCAAAATCTCTTCAATTTGGTCATTTGCATTGGTGGAATCCTGAAACTGAGCCACTCTTTTATCACTAAAAATCACCTCTTCTGTAATCTTAGATTTCAGCACAATTCCTTCTAAAGTTCGGCAACGCGAAAGCGCAACATAAACCTGACCAGAAGCGAAAGATTTGCCCGCATCAATCATCAATCGATCAAAAGTTAAACCTTGAGATTTGTGTATGGTTACCGCCCAAGCCAAACGAATTGGATATTGCTCAAAACTGCCTAAAACCTCTTCTTTTATGTTTTTTTCGGGATCTAAACTGTATTTTTTTTGTTCCCAGACTTCTTTTTTCAGTTTATAATCTTCATGATCACCATCAATTCTTACCCAAATTTCGTCTTCATCTAAATCTACAACTTCTGCCAACTTTCCGTTGAAATATTTTTTCTCCTGAGAAGCATCATTTCTAATAAACATAATCTGCGCGCCCACTTTAAGCTCTAAAACATCATCATTCGGGAACTGATTGTCTTTGAAATCGCCAACAATACTGGCTTTATAGAAGTGAGATTTACCGCCTAATTCATTCAGTTTTTTAATATTGATATTATCTGCGATGCGGTTATGTGAAGAGAGATAAACGTAAGCTTCTTCTTTTGGCTCAAAATCTGGAAGATAACGCTCATGAAGTTTTTCGTAATGCTTTTTTGAAAGATGCCCATCTCTGATTTCGTTGAGAATATCTAAAAATTCTTCATCTGTTTGTCTGAAAACTTCGGTTAATTCTATGGTTAAAAGATTTGTTTCTTTGAGGGCAAAAGCATCAAAAAAGAATGGAGACTGATAATATTTTTTCATAATATACTCATTCTCATCCCTTACCACTGGCGGAAGTTGATACAAATCTCCGATAAAAAGCATTTGTACTCCACCGAATTTTTGTTGATTTCTGCGGATGTGTCTCAGAGAAAAATCCATCATATCCATCACATCTGCTCTGAGCATAGAAACTTCATCAATAATAATAATTTCGACTTCGCGCAGTAATTTCAACTTATCTTTTCGGTATTTGAAATGCTGCATTAAATCTGGGATATTCATCGCCAAATTGCCATCAATTCTGTCTAAAGTCGGGATAAACGTTCTGAGCGGAAAGCCGAACATAGAATGAATGGTAACGCCACCTGCATTAATGGCGGCAATGCCTGTAGGTGCAACTACGATGTGTTTTTTGCGGGTTTTCTTAACGAAATTATTCAGGAAAGTGGTTTTACCCGTTCCTGCTTTTCCGGTAAGAAATATGTTTCGGCTGGTGTTTTCTACGAGGTCAAAAAGGTGATGATTCATTCTATTTTCAAAATTAGTGAAAATATTTGAAGTGTAATAAAGCATCACGATTATCCTGCAAATTCAGGAGCTTTATTCTTTAAAATAAAAAGAGACAAAGTTATTTATAAAAACAATGAAACCAATAGATGAAAAATATCATGATTTTAATATTGCTTTTGCCACTAACTTTGCAGCAGAATTTCAACAGATATCCTATGAATAAATTATGGATTTTCTCTGCACTGTTCATTGCCTTTACTGTATATTCTTCTTGGATTTATACCGACGCAACTGATTATGGAACCCCAATGACGAAAAGACAACAATTGGGAAAAAAAATTTACCAAGAGTACAATTGCCAATCTTGTCATCAGATTTTTGGTTTGGGCGGTTATCTTGGGCCAGAACTTACAACTATTATTTCTGACAAAACCAGAGGCGAAGCTTTTGCAAGAGCTTTTATAGAAAATGGAGGTGGCACTAGAATGCCAAAATTTAATTTCACAAAAGAAGAAACCGAAGCTTTGGTAGATTACTTGAAACATGTTGATGCTAATGCTTTTTCTTATAAAAACACATCAGAAAACAAACAAAAATACCTCAACAGATGAAACTGAAAAATAATATTACGGGAAGTTGGTTTATCCTTATTGCGATATCATCTTTATTTTTAGGACTAATTTTTGGTGTTTTAGGAGGATTTCAGCACATGTTTCCTGATTTATTAAAAGAGAATTTGTCTTTTCAGAAAACCAGACCATTGCATGCTTATCTCTCCATCAACTGGATTTTTACCGCTGCAACAGGTATTATCTACTATTACCTTCCTGAAGTTTCTGGGAGAAAAATCTACTCACAGCTTTTGGCAAAAATTCATATTTTTTTACAGATTTTAATCTTGGTTTTAGTTTGTGTATTCTTTGTTTTAGGAAAATTTGGTGGCAGAGAATATTTAGAATTTCCGCCTTACATTATTATTTTGGTAATTGGTTCATGGATTTTATTTATGATTAATTTCTTCATGACGGTAAAACCCAATTACAAAACCTTTCCTGTTTATGTTTGGAGTTGGAGTACAGGTTTGGTTTTCTTTTTAATTACCATTTTAGAAGCACAATTGTGGCAATTGCCATTTTTTAATAATAATATCATAAGAGATGTAACGGTACAATGGAAGGCAATGGGTTCTATGGTTGGCTCTTGGAATATGCTTGTTTACGGAACTGCTATGTTTGCCATGGAGAAAATTTCTGGAGACAAAAGCATTAATCAATCAAAAAAGGCATTCTTTTTTTACTTTTTAGGTCTTACTAATTTAATGTTTAACTGGGGACATCACACTTATATTGTGCCATCTTCGCCAATAGTAAAAACAATTGCTTATACGATTAGCATGACCGAGCTTTTTATTTTAGCCAATATTATTTATTCTTTTAGAAAGACTTACTTAAGAACGAATCACAAAAATCACTTGCTTTCTTTTAGAATATTAACGTATGCTGAAGTTTGGATTTTAATGAATTTGGTGCTTTCCATTTCCATCTCTGTACCTGCAATTAATTTCTACACACACGGAACGCACATTACTGTTGCACATGCAATGGGTTCTACAATTGGTATTAACACGCTGCTTTTATTAGCTTCTATTACCATGATTGTAGATGATGTTGCCCCGAAATTCATCAATAAAAAAAGACATCATTGGAGTTTAATAATCTTCAACATATCATTAGTTATATTTTGGGTTTGTTTAGTCGGAATGGGACTACAAAAAATTTCTGAAAAACTCGACAATAAAGGATTTTATGACATTATGAATTCTTTGAGTATCTATTTCAAAATTTTTACGAGTTCTGGCGCTGTACTTCTTATTACGCTTTTTGCCCTTCTTTTTCCATTGTTTACATTCAGTTGGCAATCAGTCACCAAGAAGTTACAGTAAATTTAAAAGCCTGACTCTTAATGAATCAGGCTTTTTTTATTGAAAAGATTTTTTAAAAATACTGAATCTTTTTAAATCTAAATATTCTCCGTTTTTAAAAATTTCTTGTTTTAAAGTTGCTTCAAACGCAAAACCATTTTTTTCTAAAACCCTTCCTGAAGCCGGATTATGGATGAAATGAGAAGCGTAGATTTTATTAAGATGTAACTCTTCAAAACCAAACTTTAAAACTTCTTGTAAAGCCTCGGAAACATAACCTTTGTTCCAAAAAGATTTCCCCAGCCAATAACCTACTTCGGCTTTATGATTGGGAACATCTAAATGCAGACCGATACCACCAATTAATTTCTGGTTTTCTTTTTCTCTGATGCCAAAAATAAAGGCTTCTCTTTTCTTAAAGCTGTATTCTGCCATTTGAAACCAAAAATCTGCATGTTGTTTTTGGTAAGGATAAGGCAAAGTAAGCGTGTTTTCAGAGATTTCTGAGGTAGAATTCATTTGGAAAATTACGTCTTCTAAGTCTAAATTTGTGGGCTGAGAAAGAACTAATCTTTCTGTGAAAAGTATGGGGAAAGTTTGCATTTTTAGTTAGTTGAAAACTTAATTTTATAACCCGTAGTGCATTATAAAAAAGGTTACTCATAATACGAAAATTTCGTATATTGTATTGATTATCAATCTAATACGTTATGAATAACCTAGATGCAATTTACGATTTTATTTTAAAGG
>JAYRDY010000095.1:0-8172 GCA_041909215.1 Cloacibacterium sp.
CCAAAAACAAATCAGTATGGTAGAGCAGATAAAGCAGCCGCGTGGACCGTTCTTGCAAAATTATATTTAAATGCAAAAGTTTATAATGGAACTGATAGAAATAAAGATGTTATTACTTATGCTGATAAAGTAATAAATGCTGGATATTCTCTTAAAGATAAATATGAACAACTTTTCTTAGCAGATAATCATATTAATAATCCAGAAGTTATCCTACCGATTGTATATGATGGCCTTAAAACACAAACCAATGGAGGTACATCTTATATGGTACATGCTTCCATCGGAGGATCAATGAATCCAGCAGAATTTGGTGTAAATGGTGGCTGGGGAGGCATTAGAACCACTAAGTCTTTTGTAGAGAAATTTGAAGCAAATGATAATAGAGGTCGTTTCTATACCTTAGGTCAAACACTTGAAATCAATGACTTAGGTAATTTTAATGATGGCTATGCTTTTATTAAATATAAAAATGTGAAAAGTGATGGTACGCCAGGAATTCATGATAACTGGGTAGAAACAGATTTACCACTTTATAGATTAGCAGATGTTTACTTAATGTATGCTGAAGCATACTTAAGAGGTGGAGGTGGTGATGCTGCAAAAGCTTTGAAATATGTAAATGATATCAGAACAAGAGCTAATGCAACACCCGTTAATTCAATTGATTTAGATTTCATTTTAGATGAGAGATCTAGAGAATTATCATGGGAATTAACAAGAAGATCAGACCTTATCCGTTTCGGAAAATTCACTACATCTGCTTATGTGTGGCCGTGGAAAGGAAATAATAAAGGAGGTACAGCGGTAGGTGATTATAGAAACCTATTCCCAATCCCTAATAATGATTTAGCTGTTAACCCTAATCTTAAACAAAACCCTGGTTATTAATAATGTTAATTTTCAATAATTATGAAAAATATTTTTAAAATACTATTTGCAGTAATCTTGGGTGTTACTCTTGCGTCTTGCGAGAGAAATGACACTCTTGCTGTAGCAGATCTTAAGACTAGTCCAGAAATTATTTCTTCTCTATCGTCAACATCATATGTGATTAATGAAACTAATTTGGCAAATACTTTTGAAACAATTATTTTCAAAAAGGCAGATTATGGTGTGGCTTTACAAACAGATAATCAATTAGAGCTTGCTGTTGCAGGGACTAGTTTTGCTAAGCCAATTAATTTAGGAATAGCCACATCAGAAAACTTTGTAAAATTAACTTATACAGAGCTTAATAATGCATTAATCAATCTTGGTTTAACTCCTAATACTCCTGTTGATGTAGAAGTAAGAGTGAAATCTAATATTAAAACAGATGGAAAAGTAGAAAATTATGTGTATTCTAAACCAATATCTTTTACGGTTACTCCTTTCAAAGCAAATCCAGATGACTTGTTTAAAAAAATAAATGTGCCAGGTGCTTATGCAGGAGCTGCTGGATATGCAAATTGGGCTCCAGATAATTCACCTAATTTATACTCTCCAAAAAATGATGATGTATATAGAGGGTTTATCTATTTTAAACCAAGTTCAAATCCAGATGATTTACAATATAAGTTTACCATAAATCAGAAATGGGATGGCGATAAAGGTGATGATGGAACTTTTTCTGATAAACTCATTCAAGAAGGAGAGACTAATTGTAAAGTAGCTATAGGTGGTGCTTACTATATTAAAGTAGATTGGAGTGCTAATACTTATAATGCAATTTTAGCTAACTTTGGGATAATAGGTGATGCTACACCTACAGGTTGGTCTTCTGATACAGAATTTGTTTACAATCCAGCGACTAAAACTTTTGTAATCAACTCAATTGCTCTTTCAGATTCTGGTGTGTTCAAATTCAGAGCAAACGGAAAATGGGATATGAAATTCCAACCCGCAAGTGCTGATCAGACAATTGTATCAGGAAAAGAGGTTCAGACTTATTTAAGCTCTGAAGGTACTGTAAATGGGGATCCTAGTTATAAGGTTGCTGAAGCTGGTAACTATAAAGTAGAATTAGATCTTCATAATTCAGGTTATTATAAACTAACTCTTACAAAATTATAGTAAATATTATTGAGCTTTATTTTTAAAGTTCTAATGATATTAAACATACAATTTTAACATAAAAACTGTTGCTTTATAGCAGCAGTTTTTTTATATTTAATGTTTTTTTATTTTTTATTGAAAAATTCCTAAATAATTATAATACAAATATTTAAAGTATGAAATTGATTAAAACAAGTGCGCTTCTGGCTTTACTTTCTGTAGCAGCTATCAACGCACAATCGCTAAAGTCTCCCGATGGTAAATTCGAAATGAATTTTAATCTAAAAGATGGGGTGCCATATTACAACTTAAAGTACAATGGCAATGTAGTAGTGGAAGATTCTAAACTCGGCTTAAGACTTCTTAAAGATGGTGATATTCAGTTTGCTTCTGAAATTGAAAACAAAAATAATCAGGGTAAAAACCTTAATGCAGGATTCGTAAAAACTGCTGAAAAATTCGATTCTAAAAACGAAACTTGGCAACCAGTTCTTGGCGAGAAGAAAAATTATATCAATAATTATAACGAATTGGCAGTTACGCTTAATCAGCCAGAAAACGACAGACACATCATCATCAAGTTCAGATTATTCAATGATGGTTTAGGTTTTAGATACGAATTTCCTCAACAAAAAAATCTCAATTATTTCATTATCAAGGAAGAAGATTCAGAAATTGATTTACCTTGGGATATGAAGGCGTGGTGGTTAGCTGGGGATTATGACACTGAAGAATACCAAACTCAAACCACTAAATTATCCGAAATTCCTGCGAAATGGCCTACTTCTTTTGACGGAAATGCTTCTCAAAATTTAGTAAAAAATGGAGTGCAAATTCCATTAATGATGAAAAAAGAAGGGGCTAATCCGCTTTACATCAATCTAGGTGAAGCTGCGGTAATTAACTATCCGGCTGCAAATTTAGAGTTAGATGCAACAACATATAAATTCAAAACTCACCTTACGCCAGATGCACAAGGTGCAAAAGGTTACATACAAACGCCAGCAACAACGCCTTGGAGAACCATCATCGTTTCGCCAAAAGCAGAAACAGTTTTAGATTCTAAAATGCTTTTTAACCTTAATGAACCTACAAAATATACCGATACATCTTACATTCATCCAACAAAATATATGGGAGTTTGGTGGGAAATGATTATTGGTAAATCTCAATGGGCATATTCTACAGCCAATAATGTACATATTGACAAAACCGATTTTACTAAACTTACACCCAACGGAAATCACGCTGCTAATAATACCAAAGTAAAAGAATATATTGATTTTGCTTCAGCAAATGGTTTCCAAGGATTGTTGATAGAAGGTTGGAATGTAGGTTGGGAAGATTGGTTTGGGCATTCTAAAGAATTTGTTTTTGATTTCATTACACCATATCCAGATTTTGATATTAAAATGTTGAATGATTATGCGCATTCTAAAGGGATTAAATTGATTATGCACCACGAAACTTCGGGTTCTGCTACCAATTATGAACGTTGGGCAGACAAAGCATTTCAATTGATGAATAAATACGGTTATGATGCTGCCAAAACAGGTTATGTAGGCAATATTATCCCAAGAGGAGAACATCATTATTCTCAATGGACGATAAATCATTACCACAGAATTGTTGAAAAAGCCAACGAATATAAAATTATGATTAACTCTCACGAGTCGGTTCGTCCAACAGGCGAAAGCAGAACTTATCCTAACTGGATTGCCGCTGAAGCAGCTCGTGGAACAGAATTCGAAGCTTTCGGGGGTAATAATCCAGATCATCAGACCATTTTGCCTTTTACAAGATGGATGGGCGGCCCGATGGATTACACACCAGGTATTTTCCAAACCAAATTAGATTACTATTTCCCTGGCGATAAACGTTTTGTGAAAACCACTTTGGCAAAACAATTAGGCTTGTATGTGGTGATGTATCAACCATTGCAAATGGCGGCAGATTTGCCAGAAAATTATGCGAAACATATGGATGCGTTTCAGTTCATCAAAGATGTTGCGGCAGATTGGGACGATACCAAAATTTTATCAGCAGAGCCAGGAGATTACATCCACACTGCGCGTAAAGCAAAAGGCACAGACAATTGGTTTGTAGGTGGTATTACAGACGAAAATGCTAGAGAATACATCGTAGATTTTTCTTTCTTAGACAAAGGCAAAAAATACGAAGCCATTATTTACAAAGATGGTAAAGATGCAGATTACATCAACAATCCGCAAAGTTATACCATCGAGAAAAAGTTGGTAACTTCAGACAGTAAGGTTAAAATTCAGTTGGCGAGAAGCGGCGGTTACGCAATTTCTGTAAAGCCAATTAACCCGAAAGATTTAATGAAAAAATAGAATTTTATAGCTTTTAAGGAGCCGGGAACCTGCTTTTCACTGCAATTCCTCGCTCCTTTGCTTTTACCAGCGCGAGCTGCGGGATTTCCGTTTCAATCAGGGCTAAAAATCAATCAGTTTAAAAAAAGAAAAACGAATCAATCATAACTATTTTGATGATATACTGGTTATCGACGCTCGCTTCGCTCGCGCCAAAAAAATAAAATATGAAAAAAGTAATTTCAATATTTACGCTTTGCGTTTCTGCTGTTGTTTGGGCGCAATTTCAGAAAGTAGAACCCGCTTTTTGGTGGAAAGGAATGAAAAACCCTGAGCTCCAAATTTTGCTTTACGGTAAAAATATTGCCAATCAAACCATCGAAATTTCAGACGGAATTCAGATTAAAAACCTTCAAAAAGTAGAAAATCCCAACTATGTTTTTGTAACGGTTAACACCAATGAAATTAACGTTCCGAAATTCAAAATCAATCTTAAAAACGGTAAAAAGCTTATCAGTTCTTATCAATACGAACTCAAAGAAAGAAAACCCAATTCGGCCAACAGAGATTCTTACACTTCAAAAGACGTTTTTTATCTCATCATGCCAGATCGTTTTGCCAACGGAGATGAATCTAATGATTCTGTACCTCAACTTACGGAAAAAGTCAATAGAAATAACCGAGACGGAAGACATGGTGGCGATTTAAAAGGAATCATCAATCAGTTAGATTACCTCAAAAATTTAGGAACTACAACGCTTTGGTTAACACCTGTTTGCGAAGATAATGAACCGAAAACGACTTATCACGGTTATGCACAAACCGATTTGTATAAAATTGATGCGCGCTATGGCTCCAACGAAGATTACCAAAAACTTTCTCAGGAACTGAAGAAAAGAGATATGAAATTGGTGATGGATTATGTTACCAATCATTGGGGCTCTTCGCATTGGTTAATTAAAGATTTGCCAACTAAAGAATGGATACATTGGTTTGATGGAGAACCAAATGGTTTCAAGCGTTCTAATTACAAAACAACCACTCAGTTTGATACTAATGCTTCAGATGCAGATAAAAAATTGGCTTTAGATGGTTGGTTTGATTCTTCCATGCCAGACATCAATCAGAGCAATCCTTTGGTGTTGAAATATATTACCCAAAATGCAATTTGGTGGGTAGAATATGCAGATTTAGATGGTTTTAGAGTAGATACTTATCCTTATAACGATAAAGAAGCCATGGCAAAATGGGCCAAAGCAATTAGAGATGAATACCCGAAATTCAACATTGTAGGAGAGTCTTGGTTATATTCGGCGGCTCAAATTTCTGCTTGGCAAAAAGATTCTAAAGTAGGCGAGGCGGCAAATTACAACTCTCAATTACCAAGTGTGATGGATTTTATGTTGTATTCTGAATTACCAAAAGCTTTAAAAGAAAAAGAATCTTGGAATACAGGAATGATAAAATTATATGATGTTTTCACGAGCGATTTTCTTTATCCTGATGTTGATAACTTGATGGTTTTCTTTGAAAATCATGATACAGAACGTTTCAACGAAATTTTCAATAATAATCCTGAAGCTTATAAAATGGCTTTAACGCTTATTTCTACTGTTCGCGGGATTCCTCAAATTTATTATGGCTCTGAAATTGGAATGCGTGGTTCTAAGGAAAAATTAGGAGATGGAGATATTAGAAGAGATTTCCCTGGCGGTTGGAAAAATGATGCTCAAAATGCATTTAACCCAGCTACTCAAACCAAAGAACAAAAAGAATTTTATGATTTTACCCAAAAAATCTTAAATTGGAGAAAAAATAAAGACGTTATTCACACAGGGAAAACCAAACATTATGCTCCGCAAGACGGTGTTTATGTGTATTTCAGATATAATGAAAACGAAAGTGTAATGGTAGTTTTAAACAATAATGAAAAAGAACAAACATTAGATTTAAAAAGATTTAATGAAAGTTTAAAAGATTTTTCTATAGCTAAAGAACCGCTTTCTGGCAAAGAAATTTTGTTAAGTTCTAACAACCTTACAGTTTCCGCAAAATCACCTTTGATTTTGGAGCTAAATTAAAATTATAAACAATAATAAATATGAGCAAAATTTTTAAAAAACCTCAATTATCATTCTGGCAAATCTGGAATATGAGTTTTGGTTTTCTTGGGGTACAAATTGGTTACTCTTTACAAAATGCTAATACAAGTAGAATTTTGTCTGCCATTGGTGCAGATCCGCATAATTTAAGTTTATTTTGGTTGGCTGCTCCTCTAGCAGGGCTTTTTGTGCAACCAATTGTAGGACTTTCTAGTGATAAAACTTGGACTAGATTAGGTCGTAGAATTCCTTTTATCCTAGGTGGAGCTATAGTTTCTGCATTAGCCATGTTTTTTATGCCTAATTCAGAGCATTTTGCGCAATTATTACCTGCCGTTTTCTTTGGCGCGATGATGTTGCTGTTTATGGATGTATCATTTAATGTAACAATGCAGCCATTCCGTGCATTGGTAAGTGATATGGTAGATGAATCACAAAGAAATAAAGGATATGCAATTCAAAGTTTCTTGATTAATGTAGGTGCAGTTGTAGGATCTTTATTACCATTTTTATTGACCAATGTTTTTCATGTAGCTAACGAACCTGGGGCTGGACAAAAAGTTGCACCTACAGTAATTTGGGCATTTTATTTTGGTGGAGGAGTTTTATTGCTTTCTGTATTGTGGACGGCACTTAGAACCAAAGAATATCCACCTGAAGAATACGCGAAATACAATAATTTAGAAAATGAAGCAGAGGAAAAAGTGAGTTTTATGGATTTGTTAAAAAACATTCCTCTTACTATGAAACAACTAGCAATTACTCAGTTTTTCTCTTGGTTTGCTTTATTTTTAATGTGGGTTTATACTACGCAAGGGATTTCTTCTCACGTTTGGCAAACAGATCCATATCAAACAGCTTTTGCTCAACAAGTAATTAAAGAAAATTTAAATCAAGCAGAGCTAAATAAAATTGAAATAAAACAATCTAGCTTAGTTTCTGAAGAGCTTTCGAAAGTTATTAAAAAAGCTGAAGATTCTGGAGTTAAATTAAATTATGATTTTGTTTTTAATAAAGATGAAGTTAAAAAATCAAATGACGCAGGAGACTGGACTGGTGTAATCTTTGCAGCATATAGTGTCTTTGCAGCTTTGTTTTCTTTGGCAATAACTCCTCTAGCGAATAAATACGGAAGAAAAAATATATATATGATTTCTCTTATTTTAGGAGGCTTAGGCTTAATTTCTATGCTTTTTATTCAAGACAAGAATATATTATTAATCCCAATGGTTGGTGTTGGAATAGCTTGGGCAGGTATTTTAGCATTACCTTATGCTATACTTTCGTCTTCACTTCCTCCTAAACAAACAGGTGTTTATATGGGGTTATTTAATGCCACCATTACCATACCGCAAATTGCAGCAGGTTTATTAGGAGGTGTGCTACTTTCTTTAGTTGGAGGCAAAGCAATTAGTATGTTGGTAATTGCTGGTGTTTCTATGATTTTAGCTGGTATTTGTGCTAAATTATTTATTACAGCTAAAGAAAAAGAGTAATTTTTAAAAATTATATATTGCATTATAATCCGCCAAAAGGCGGATTTTTTGTTTAAATTTATCTATTTTTGTGATTTTTAACAAAAATATAGTGAATTTAACACCTTTAAAATTGTAATTTTATTAAATGTGTAATAAAATTTAAAAAAGGTTGTATAGTTAAAAAAAAGTGTATAAATTTGTATCATTAAAATTGTTATGAAA
>JAYRDY010000096.1:0-8088 GCA_041909215.1 Cloacibacterium sp.
ATGTCTATTGGTAGAGTATCAACCTTTTTAGATATTTATATTGAAAGAGATATTAAACGTGGTTTATTAACAGAACAAGAAGCTCAGGAATTAATCGATCATTTCGTAATGAAACTTAGACTCATCAGATTCTTAAGAACACCAGAATATGATTCTCTTTTCTCTGGCGATCCTGTTTGGGTAACAGAATCTTTGGGTGGACTCAATAAAAAAGGAGGTTCTTTTGTTACTAAAAATAGTTACAGATTTTTACACACTTTATACAATATCGGCCCATCTCCAGAACCTAATCTAACTGTTCTTTGGAGTGAAAAACTACCAGAAAACTGGAAAAAATATTGTGCAAAAGTTTCCATAGACACTTCATCTCTTCAATATGAAAATGATGATATCATGAAGGATTGCTTTGATGACGATTACGGAATTGCGTGTTGCGTTTCTCCGATGACTATTGGCAAGCAAATGCAGTATTTTGGAGCAAGAGCCAATTTACCCAAAGCTTTACTATATGCAATTAATGGTGGTGTTGATGAATTAACCAAAAAACAAGTCACACCTGTAATGCCAAAAGTTGAAGGAGATTATCTTGATTTCGATGACGTTTGGAATAAGTTTGATAAAATGATGGATTGGTTGGCAGAAACTTACATCCAAGCATTGAACATTATTCACTACATGCACGATAAATACTCTTACGAAGCTTACGAAATGGCGCTTCATGATGTAGATGTCATCAGAACTCAAGCTTGCGGAATTGCAGGTATCTCTATCGTAGCAGATTCTTTCGCAGCAATGAAATACGGAAAAGTAAAAGTAGTAAGAGACGAAAACGGCATTATTGTAGATTATATCGTAGAGCAACCTTACGTTCCTTACGGAAATAATGATGACAATACCGATAAATTTGCGGTTGATATCGTTAAAATCTTTATGGACAAAGTTCGTCAGCAAAAAACTTACAGAAATGCTATTCCTACTCAATCTGTATTAACCATTACTTCTAACGTAGTTTACGGTAAAAAAACTGGAAATACACCAGACGGAAGAAGAGAAGGTGAACCTTACGGACCAGGAGCTAATCCTATGCACGGAAGAGACACAAAAGGTGCAGTAGCTTCACTCGCTTCTGTTGCTAAATTACCTTTCGAACACGCTCAAGATGGTATTTCTTACACTTTTGCGATTACGCCTGAAACTTTAGGAAAAACTTTAGACGAAAAACAAGGAAATTTAGTTGGACTTTTAGACGGATATTTCAACCAAAAAGGTCACCACTTGAATGTAAATGTTTTCAACCGTTCATTGTTAGAAGATGCGATGCAACACCCAGAAAAATATCCTCAATTAACCATCAGAGTTTCTGGTTATGCGGTTAATTTCATTAAGTTGACTAAAGAACAACAACTAGATGTAATTAATAGAACAATTACAGAATGTTTCTAATTTTTATATTAATTCATTTATTTTTCGAAGAGAGTTAGGAAGAGGTTCTTAACTCTCTTTTTCTTTAAATTTTGTATTTTTGAAAACTATGCAAACACACGGATTTGTTCATTCATACGAAACTTTCGGGACTAAAGACGGCCCCGGAATTAGATTTATATACTTCTTACAAGGCTGCCATCTTCGTTGTCTCTATTGTCACAATGCTGATACTTGGAACAAAGGCGAAAAAACAAAAATGTCTGTTGACGAAGCTTTTCACGAGATAGAAAAAGTAAAAGGTTTTATAAAATCTGGTGGCGTAACTGTTTCTGGTGGCGAACCTCTGATGCAAGCCAATTTTGTCCTGGAATTATTCAAAAAATGTAAAGAAAACGGAATTCATACTTGTGTAGATACCAATGGTTATTTGTTCAGTGAAGAAATTAAAGAAGTTTTAGAAATTACAGATTTGGTGCTTCTGGACATTAAACACATAGACCCAGAAAAGTATCTTAAACTCACAGAAGTAGAGCTAGAACCTACGCTTCAGTTTATGGATTATCTTTCTGAAATCAACAAACCAACTTGGCTTAGATATGTTCTCGTTCCTGATTATACAGACGATGCGGAAGATTTAGAAAATTGGGCGAAATATGTTTCTCAGTTCAAAAATGTAGAACGCGTAGATATTTTACCATTTCACCAAATGGGCGCACACAAATGGAAAGAAATTGGCAGAGCCTATCCTCTAGAGAATTGCCGACCAGCAGATATGGAAGATGTAAAAATAGCAGTGGAGATTTTTAGGAAATACCATTTGCCTTTGCCAGATAATCAAAAATAAAAGTCGAGAAATGATCTCGACTTTTTTGTTATTTATTCTATAAATTAGGTTTATAAAGGTTAAATCTCCTCTTGTCCTTTCATTTTCTCTGCATTTTCTGCCATAATCACGGCATCCATCATTTCTTGAATGTCACCATTCATATAAGCATCTAAATTGTAGATAGATTTATTAATTCTGTGGTCGGTAACTCTACCTTGAGGATAATTGTAGGTTTTAATTTTTGCAGAACGGTCACCAGTAGAAACCATTGTTTTACGTTGCGCTGCAATATCTCCTACCACTTCTTGCAATTTAATATCATACAATTTTGCACGAAGCATTTCCATTGCTAACTCTCTGTTTGCCAACTGAGAACGTGCTTGTTGACAAACCACCACAATTCCTGAAGGTTTGTGCGTTAACTGTACTTTTGTTTCTACTTTGTTTACGTTTTGTCCACCCGCTCCTCCAGAACGAGAAGTCTGCATCTCGATATCTGCAGGATTTATTTCCACATCTACTTCTTCCGCTTCTGGTAAAACTGCAATCGTAATTGCAGAAGTGTGCACTCTACCTTGAGATTCCGTTTCAGGAACTCTCTGAACACGGTGAACTCCAGATTCAAATTTCATAATTCCGTAAACGCCTTCTCCTTCTACTTTCATCACCAGTTCTTTGTAGCCTTTAGACGCTTCCGAAGAATCGGTAACTTCGTGTCTCCAACCTTTGGTTTTGAAATACATGGTGTACATTCTGTACATATCTTCAACGAAAATCGCAGCTTCGTCACCACCAGTTCCGGCACGCATTTCTAAGATAATATTTTTATCATCTGCAGGATCTTTCGGAATTAAAAGTACTTTCAGTTCTTCTTCTAAATCTGGAATTTTTTCTAAAGCCTCGTTTTTTTCGATTTTTGCTAATTCTACAAAATCTTTATCAGAACCATCTGCGATGATTTCGTCTGATTCTTCGATGGTGTTTAAAGCTTGCATGTACTCATCAAAAACCTTCACGATTTTACCTAAATCGCTGTATTCTTTGTTGAGTTGACCGTATCTTTTCTGGTCTGTAATTACATCGGGTTGTATAATTAAATCGGCAACTTCGTTATAACGTTGCTTAATTGCTTGAAGTTTTGGGATTAAACTTTTTGACATAGTCTAAAAATGATTTGGGTGCAAAGATACAAAAAAGTAGGAAGTTGAAAGATGGAAGATGGAAGTCTAAAAAATGATTGCATAATTCTGTCTAAAAAAAGAACTGAAAGTGAAAATTAGCCCCGATTGAGCGGCGTGTTTGAGCACATTTTTTATTTTTTATGAGAAAGCGCTATGAAACGCGCTTGAAATTGGTGCTGGAAAAAATAAAAAATTGCGAGTAGCGAAAGCGGGACTGATGTTCTAAAGAAAACCTCAACTTTCTGCTACAAAAAAATCTGCCCAAAAAACTGAACAGATTATATTTTATTCTTCCGATGTTTTGGGGATTCTTTTATCAAATAAATACAAAATAATCCCAATGAGCACAATCGCTAAGCCGATTAAACTTTCTTTGGGGTTGCTAATGAGTGTGAAATACAAAATATACGCACTAAACAACAAAAAAACCGTTGGAAATAAGTAAAACCAATTGGATTTAAAAAGTCTTCGGTCTGATTTTTTCAGGAAAAAAGCCGATGAAATCGCCAACGTGGAAAGCAATTGCAAAACGAAAGCTGTGTAAAGAAAAATTTGCTTGAAACTGCCTGTAGAAATAATGATAATCGCAATTACAGCGTGTGCAAAAATTGCTCTTACGGGAATGTTTTTTTTATTTTGAACCGCCAAAAAACTCCATAATTTATTTTCGGAAGCAGTAGCTTGGGTAATTCTAGAACCTACCCAAAGATATCCACTAATCGTAGCCACCAATTGCAAGGCAATAAAAACATTCACAATTTTGCCAAAAGTAGTCCCAAACATATAATTGGCAGCAATACCCATTACATCTTCATTGCCTTTCAGCGCTTCTATTGGCGCATGTTTCAGCATGATATAATTGATGAAAATATAGCAAAAAGTAACAAAAATAGTTCCTATGATTAATGATTTCGGAAGGTTTTTCTGTGGTTGTTTAATTTCGCCAGCAATGTAAGAAGCAGAATTCCAACCCGTGTAAGCATACGTAACGAAAACCAAAGAAGTTGCAAAGGCTGGAATGAGCAATTCTTGCTCCCAACTTGAACTGAAGTTAATAGAAGTATGCACAGGATTTTGTGATAACAATACTCCAATGATTATTAAAACCACCACAAAACTTACCTTAATAAAAGTAAAAAAATTATGAAACTTCCCCGAAATACTCAAACTAAATGATAATGCTAAAGCCACTAATAAAATAACTGCTATTGCAAAGTAATTCCCAAAATCTCCTTGAAAAACCGACATATATTTTGCCATTGCCAAGGCTGCTAATGAAACGGGCGAAGAAAAGCCAATCACCAAAGAAACCCAACTGCTGAGATATCCAAAAATAGGATGATAGGTTTTGGATAAGTAGATGTAATCTCCACCATTTCCTTTGAAAAAAGTGCCTAATTCAGCATAACAAAAAGCGCCGAAGAGCGCTAAAACACCACCAATAAACCATAGCAAAAAAATAGTGATGGTGTTTTGCAACTCTACTACCTGAAAACCTAATGTGGTGAAAACGCCTGTCCCAATCATATTAGAAATAACAATTGCTGTGGCGGTTTTCCAACCAATTTTTTGTTTTAGGTTTTCCATTATTTTTATTTAGAAATTGTAATTCAATCTTCCGAAGAAATAGTTTCCTGTAGTTCCCATTTGTACTGGTGCATATTTGAAAACTCCAAAATACGAATTTTCATATACTTGTAAATCTGGGAAAACATCAAATAAATTATTCGCACCTACAGTAAAGTTAATTTTCTTGGTAAGATCATAACCTACACTTAGGTCTGTTACTACTTTTGGAGCAAATTTCTGTACAGAACCAAATGGGAAACCATCTCTAATTACTTCACCAAAATACGTATTTCTTACCAAGAAATTAAATTTATTGATTTTGTAATTCAAACCTAAAGAAGCTTTGGTTTTAGGAGAAAGTGTTTCGATAATGTTGATTTGGTCTGGCCCGAAGAATTCGTCTTGAGAGTGACTTGCTAAAACTTTTTCAGGGAAATTAAATTTAGTAATCTTAGTTTCAGTATAATTTCCTGCTAGGTTAATGTTAAGATTTCCTCCACCTAAAGCCCAATCATAACTCACAACCAAATCTACACCTTTGGTTTCTGTATCTACAGCATTGGCAAAAAATCTTGCACTTTCCACTCCATAATTCGCAAAAATAGGATCAGAAAACTGACTGGTAATTACAATTCTGTCTTTTACTTTAATTAAATAACCATCTAAAGTAATGAACAATTTGTTTGCGGGCTTAAATGTAAATCCTACACTTGAGTTTATTGATTTTTCTTCTTTTAATTTATCGAAACCTATTGCTTTTGCAACATCACTATCATTAGTAAAAATTCCTTTATTTACAATACCACTTCCAGAAGTTGAAATATCTGAAAAAGAATTGTTAAAATATTGTTGTTGTAAAGATGGCGCTCTGAAACCTGTACCAACCGCTCCTCTTAAAGAGAAATTCTTGAACAGTTCATATCTTAATGCCAATTTACCCGTTAATGCACTTCCGAAATCAGAATAATTCTCGAATCTTGCTGCTGCATCTATATTAAATTTTTCTAAATCATAAGAAACATCTGCATAAATAGCTTCAGAATTTCTAGATTTTTTGATGGCGTTTTCATCAGAAAAACCAATGAAAGATTGCGCTCCGCCAACTGCTCCTGGAACTAAACCATAATTTTTGTAAGAAGCTTCTTCTCCTGCTTTTATTTCATATTGTTCAAATCTCCACTCTCCACCGAAAGCGATATTGAAATTGTCGATTTTTTTAGAAGCATCTATATTAAATGTATTTTGCAAAAATCCGTGAGAACCAGCATTAAATTCAGTCGGAGATTGTACTCCCATTGAAGCATTATTGGTATTACTTACATCATAATTGAAAACATTGCTCCCGAAAGTATTGCTAAAGTCTAAAGTCCAGTTATTGTTTTGATATTTTGTGCCAACAGCATAAGAAAAATCGTAAATCTTAGAACCTAAAATCGGCTGAAAACCATTAGGATAAAGAGAAAGAACAACGTTAGACGTTTCACTAGGTAATCTTCTGAACCCGAAACCTTCTCCTTGCTTTACACTTGCTCCTCCAAAAGAGTATAAATTCCATTTGTCATTCAAAGCGTATTCTGCATTCAGAAACAATTGTCCTTGTCTTATTTGCGCATCACCAACCTGAAAGTTAAACGCGTCTCTTGTTAAACCTCTTTGCGCGATAATTGCATCATCATTTGCTCTTGCAACAGCTGCGTCATCAGCAAAATCATAAGCGAAATTATCTCCAAAAATATCTAAATTATGATTTTGAGACCTATTGGTTTTACCTCTGTGGCTCAATTGAAGAGATAAATTAATGAAGCCCTTGTCTTTGCCAAGTGCTGTTCCGTAATTGGCACCAACTTGGTAAGTCTCGCCATCGTTTCTACCAGTTTGTCCGTAAGTGATGGAAGCAGAAGTGCCTTGGTTTTTCTTTAAAATAATATTAATAACACCCGAAATGGCATCAGAACCGTATTGTGCGGCAGCGCCATCTCTTAGAACCTCAATTCTATCAATCGCAGTTACGGGAATGGTGCTTAAATCTGTCCCAACTGAACCATTCCCAACAGTATTTTGATAATTCACTAAAGAAGTAGTATGTCTTCTTTTGCCATTTACCAAAACCAAAACTTGGTCTGGCCCTAAACCTCTTAAAGTAACAGGATCAATATGTTCTGTACCATCAGAAGCGGATTGTCTTACAGAATTAAACGAAGGAATTACATAATTTAATAAATCCTGAACGGTAGTTTGTGGCGAACTTTGTTGAATTTTCTGAACAGAAATTACATCTACAGGAACTGGAGTGTTGGTTTTTGTACGATTGGTATTTCTGTTTCCTACAAGAATTACATCATCAATATTTTTTTCTGTAACTTCTTGTGCTTGTGCATAAAAAGCACTCAACAGTAAAACGCTAAAGGTAAATTTTCTCATTTCTAATTTTTTTAAGTTTAAATTAAGAAATGCAGAAGGCCACCCCATAGAAATTGTAAAATAAACATTTGGTTTATGCTCATCTATCCTATAACTAGGTTGGAATTAGCACCGTTACTCCGTTCAGAACGGGTTGGTTGCTAAGGTTTCTAAGGGCCAAATCCCTCCACCTTTCTTGATAAGTTTTGAGCTGCAAAAATAGGAGTATTTTTTAACTTTCCAAATTTTTAACAAAAAAAATACTCTCAAAAATTTGAGAGTATTCAATATATTTTGTTTTGCTTTGATATTACTTTTCTCAAATTCAGGGAGAAAAGCAATGTCATCGAAAATTAATGATGACCAGCGTGTAAATAAGGCCCAGAACCTTTTGGCTGGTTGTAGATTACTTCTACTCCTTCTTGTTCTGCAAGAGTTTTTCTTCTTACATCTTCTGGATTAAATTTTTTGGTTTTCCCGAAATATTCAGCTAAACCTTCAGTAAGCCACATTGGGATTACTACTCCGAAGAACATAAAGATACACCAAAACCCTATTAGGAACATTACGATAAAATAAACGGTCCAAAGGAACTGATAAACTGGCCAAAATCCTGCTAAAAACATAATTTCTATTATTTTAGGCAAAAATATAACATTTTTTTTATAGACAAAAGTTTTTTATGTG
>JAYRDY010000097.1:0-7992 GCA_041909215.1 Cloacibacterium sp.
AACGTGTTAAGTCTATTTTTTTTCAATATTACAGTATAAAAAAGTCGGAAGAAAAATCTTCCGACCATGACTACCTTAATCGGTTGCTTTTATTTTTAACTTTTAGTCGAAATGTTGTGGCCCAGATTTGTCGTTTTTGCTTTTATTGTAAATAAGCATCCCAACAGTAAGTCCAATAACTCCGCCAGCGCCGTTCATTACAGCAGTTGCTAATTTATCTGGCCTAGAATTGCCAACGTAATTAATTAAAAATACAATTACAAAAGTGATAAGACAAAAGACTAAAAATTTAATACTTTTTATTTCCATTTTATTTTAGTTTATAAGAAATCATTATTCCACCCTTATAAGGAATCCACTCACCGCTTCTATTCCATGGGGTTCCGCCTTCGTATCGTTCCCCATCAACTTCATTATATCCGTGATAAAAACCCTGAGAAGTTCCTCCACCTAAGAAAAAATCGGCATTCCAGTTTTCACTTATTTTATATTGGTAACCTACTGTTGCGCCTAAAAGAAAAGTGTAACCTCGTTGGTATTTTGTAGAATCAAGATAATTCCATTTTTTAATATCAAAAAAAGCAATCCCAACGTTACCTCCTACGTAAAAACCGTTGAAACTTTCTTTAAAATAATATCTACCTTCTCCGCTAATGTAATATATCTGAAATCTTTTGCCTAAAAAACTCTTCCATGGAGAGACAAAAAATTCTGGCTGAATGGTAATTTTATCATTAATTTTAGCTTCTAATGCTCCGTTATACATCCCAACAGGTAATAAAACTGCATTCCCTTTAATATAGGTTTGAGCAGATAAATTTTCACAAAAAATTATCATTAATAATATGAAGAAACCTTTTTTCATTATTTTATTTTATTTAGCAGTTCTTGTGTTGAAGTATATTCTGCATTTTTAGTTTTTGCAATGGCAATAGACTTTTCTGCCCATAACTTAGCGTTCTTTAAATCTCCAATTTTATAATAAATTCTTGCTAAAGTATCGGTTGTAGAGGCTTCTTCTTGTTTTTTAACAGCAGTTAAACACCAATTGGCCGCATGTTGCAAAGCATCTTTATTTTCTACATATAAGAAAAAATTCCAAGCAGCATCACTTAGTTCTACAACATCGTAATTTTCTGCATCTTTATAGTATTCTATTGCCGCTTTTTGGTAGCCTTCATAGTTTTTATTTCTGAAATAAAAATCTGCTCTAATTTTACTTGAAAGCAAAAGACCATCTTTCTCTCCTAAAATTTTCACCAATTCTGTATTGAGTAAATTTTCATCAATTTTCTGAGAATTTTCATCAATTGCATTTTTGAATACAGTGGTAAGTTTCATCTGTTTTTCGAAATCGCTTATTACATTTTCAGGAACAAATTTTACAATATCTGCTCTATTTTTAGTGATATACAAAAAATTAGCATCTTCGGCAGATTTTGTGAAATAAAGCAACAAACCAACATCTTCTTTGGTAAGTTCTGATGGTTTTTTGTTAAGAAAATATCTTTCTGAAACTTTTTTAGCAAAACTAAAATCTGTATTGTATGTATTTTTAATTAAATCTATTAAAAACTCGGGATTGCTTTCGCCTGCATTAAATTTACTGATTTTATTTTCAATCTTATTATCAGGATTAATGGCTGTTTTGCCCATTTCTATAAGCTCTGGCGCACTCATATAACCCGAAGTTTTATGTACAACAACGCCATCACCATTAATAAAAAGCAATGTAGGATAAGAACTTATACCATATTTTCTGGCAATACTTATCCCCTCCCCTTTCTCCATATCAAAATGTGCATTTACAAAATTTGAGTTATAGAAATCGCCAACTTCTTTTTGAGGAAAAATATTTTTTTCGAGCATTTTACATGGACCGCACCAAGCTGCATATGCGTCTAAAAAAACCAATTTATTTTCTTTTTTGGCCTTTTCAAGAATGCTAGAAAACGTATTTTGTTCAAATTTAATGCCTTGAGCGAAAAGAATTATTGAGAAAAAGGTAAATAGGAATATGATATTTTTTTTCATTATCTAATTATTGAGCCACGAAGATAAAAATAAAAATTGTGCCAAGAAAGAAAAAGAAATCTCATTATGTAATTCTATCTCCTTAAATTTTGATGAAAGTTGATAAAACTCATCTTCTTGTTACTTCATCATTCATAAATTTCTGTAAATCAACAAATTTTCTTAAATTTAACATAACTAAACTTGTTGTTATTTCATTAATCATGAAGTACAAACCGCTTGTAGAATTTTTTAATTTTTTTCATCATGAAACAAGGACTTTCTCAAAAAAAAGCAACTGAACTTCTCAAAAAATTTGGATATAACGAGCTTCCTCAGGCCAAGCCCAAAAATGTTTGGCAAATAGCAAAAGAGGTAATTCAAGAACCCATGTTTATCTTGCTTATGTTCTGTGGTTTAGTCTATGTATTATTAGGCGATTACACTGAAGGGATGATTTTGCTTTGTTGGGTTTTTGTTATCATTTTTATTACTTTTTATCAGCATCGTAAAACTGAAAAATCTCTAGAAGCATTAAGGCAATTATCTTCGCCAAGAGCTTTGGTAATAAGAGACCAGCAAGAAATAAGAATCTCCGGAAGAGAAGTTGTACCAGAAGATATTATTATCTTACATGAAGGCGATCGTGTACCAGCTGATGCTATTTTGCTAGAAAGCCAACATCTTACGATAGACGAATCTTTGTTAACAGGGGAATCTGTACCTGTAATAAAATCTGAAAATAAAGACACCGCCATCTATAGTGGTACTTTGGTGGTACAAGGTAAGGGCAAAGCCAAAGTTACCTATACAGGCTCTAGCACACAATTTGGGAAAATAGGCGTTTCTTTACAAAACATTGTACAAGATACTACAAGACTTCAAAAAGAAATGAAAAGTCTTATTAAAACGCTATTTTTAGCTGGTGTTGCGATAAGTATTCTCGTTATTGCTGCATTTTACTTTACCAGAGGTAATTTTTTAAATTCATTATTAAATGGTTTAGCTTCTGCAATGTCTATTTTACCTGAAGAATTCCCTGTAGTTCTTACTATATTTCTGGCATTAGGAGCTTGGCGATTTTCTAAAAACAATGTTCTTACACGTAAGCCATCTGCAATAGAAACTTTGGGCTCTGCAACCGTACTTTGTAGTGATAAAACTGGTACTATTACTCAAAATAAAATGGAAATTACGAGATTGTACACTCATCATAAAACTTATTCTAAAAAAGAATTTAAAAATACTACTGAAGAAATATCAACCCTTCTAAAAGTCTTGTCCTACGCATCACAGCGTAACTCTATAGACCCAATGGAAAAAGCCATTAATGATGAAATCAACAAACTTTCTATTGCAAAAGAAGATTTAGAATTAATAAAAGAATACCCTCTAAGCAAAGAACTCTTTGCCATGACTAGAGTAATGCAATCTAGTCCCGATTCTGCCTTACACGTTTATTGCAAAGGAGCACCAGAAGCTGTTTTTAAGCTATGTAAATTATCCGATGAAGAAATTAGCCAGCACGGTAAAATAATGAACGAAATGGCAGAAAACGGATACAGAATGCTAGCTGCCGCAAATTGTAATTTCAACTCAACAGAACTGCCTTCAAATCAAGAAGATTTTCAGTTTAATTTTGTAGGAATAGTCGCTTTTGAAGATCCTATTCGTAAAGAAGTTCCGAAAGCCATTCAAGAATGCAATAAAGCAGGGATTAAAGTTATTATGATTACTGGCGATTATCCCGCAACTGCTAAAACCATTGCCAATCAAATAGGGCTACAACATAATGAAAATGTTTTAAATGGCACAGATTTACAAATGATGAACGATCATGAATTAAAAGAAAAAATAAAAACCACTCACCTCTTTGCCAGAATTATTCCTGAACAAAAACTCCGAATTATAAAAGCATTAAAAGACAATGGCGAAGTGGTAGCTATGACGGGAGACGGAGTAAACGATGCTCCTGCACTGAAGGCTGCCGACATTGGCATTGCAATGGGAATGAAAGGGACTGATGTTGCCAGAGAAGCCTCTTCTTTAGTTTTAATTGATGATAATTTTGCCTCTATTGTTTACGCCATAAGATCTGGAAGAAGAATTTTTGACAACCTTCAAAAAGCAATGTCTTATATATTAGCGATACACGTACCTATTATTGGTTTGGTTTTGCTACCCGCATTTTATTCTTCATTACCTATTTTATTAATGCCTATGCATATTGTTTTTTTAGAACTCATCATAGATCCCGTTTGTTCTATTGCTTTCGAGTCTGAACGAGAAGAAAGAAACATCATGAACAGGCCACCAAGAAAACCGGATGAACTCTTTTTTGGTTGGAAAAAAATACTATTCAGCCTTATAAAAGGTCTATTACTTTTGATAATGGTAGTGTGTGTTTATTTCTTATCCATTAAAGAAGGGCATTCTGATAACGCTGTAAGAGCCATTGCTTTTTCATCACTTATCGTTGGAAATGTCTTTCTAATACTCACTTCTTTATCTGACACCCGAAACTTTGTTTCCGTAATATTAGAAAACAATAACGCACTGGTAATTATTTCAACCATAGCATTTGGCTTATTGTTTTTAACCATTGGCAACCCAATATTTCAAAAGATTTTCAGTTTTGATAATCCAGGTTACCAACACTTCATTATATCTAGTTTAGGTGCAATTTGCTTATTAATTATTCTGGAAATGATGAAACTATTGCGGTTAAAACTTAAAAAATAAATTAGTAAAAAACTCAAATTAATATTGAACTCACTTCAAAAAAAAGCAAATCAAATATTAAAAAAGCGGTTCAAATCAACTTCTGGATGAATTGCATCTCCTTTTTCTAAATGATTATAGAGATTGATGGCAAAATAATTTCCGTTGAGAATTCCTCTCGCTCCTAAACCATTGAAAACGTATAAATTAGGAAATTCAGGATGGCAACCCACAATTGGTCTTCTATCTTTAACCGTTGGTCTAAAGCCAAATTTAACGTTTACAACTTCAAAATCATTGGGATAGAATTCAGCTAAAGCATGGCTAAGCTTCTCAACCGCAGAATCATCTATTTTATGATGAGTTTGCTCACGATCATAAGTTCCACCGTAATAGTAATGATTATTGTTTAAAGGAAACAGAAAATGTTTCTTTTTAAGCGTAAAATCTTCTTCTATTTTTTCTGAAAGCTTTACCTCTAGATGATGGCCTTTGTTGGGTTCAACAGGAATTTCAGAAAAAAAAGGATTTTCTTTAACGCCAATTCCTTCTGCAAAAATAATGTTTTTAAACTGAACATCTTTGTACGTTGATGTTTCTGCATTCAATAATTGATAATCAAATTTTTCTTTTATTAAATGCTTTTTTTCTTCTAAAAAACCAAGCATATCGGTAAAAAAATTTCTTACATCTAATCTGGCTGACTGATTTACTTTACCACAATCAAAAGGATTTTTAACGGTTTGGGGGTTCACAAAATCTGTAGAAAGAAAAGGCAACAAAGTTTCGTCTTGGGATTTTTTCAGCCACAATTCTTTTTCTTTTTCGTCATGAAAAATTCTTAAAATAGGTTTTTCTATCAGGTAATTTTTTTGGGTATAAAATTCAATTTCTGAAAGTGTTTTTTTGAGAGAATCAATTTGTTCTTGCGCCAGCCAGAAAGTAGTAAAACGCTTAAGTACAGCAGGATTTACAATACCCGCAGAAACAAAAGAAGCACTTTTTCTGCCTTCTGAATAAAGCAAAAAAGATTTTTTATTTTTAATGAATTGATGCGCTAAAAACAATGCAGCATAACCATCACCTACAATTATATAGTCAATATTTTTCATAAAATTTCAATAAAAAAACCTAAGCAAATATACTTAGGTTTTTGTTGATATCTGATAATAGAATTATTAATAATTCCACATATCGTTTTCCATTTCTAGAATTTGATTTTTAATTCTGTCAGATTCTTCTAATTGTTCTTCTGCATCGTTAGGAATGTAGTCTTTAATTACTCCAGTTCCTAAGCCGTTATCAGATTTATAAATAATTGAAGAAAATCTTCTTGCATTGAGTACATCATCATAAGAAATATCAGAAGACAAGTTTTTACTGTTGAAAACTACAGAATTGGCCAAAACTTCTCTTGCATCTGGATAGAAAACCCAAAACAAATCAATAAGTTCGTTTTTATTACCCAAAGAAACACCATCTGCAGTTTTTTCTGCCATCATCGTTGGATCTGGCCCCATAGCAGCAATTCCTAATAATCTGTATTTCATTTGCCCATCTCTTCTGTCGATATACCACATCCCTTTAACTTTAAGAAGTTTTACATCTTCAGTCTTAGTTTCAAATGTATCTGTACCCGCTTTAATTTCATCTTGCGTAGGCGTTTTCCCAGAGTTTCTAATATCAATCAAAAAGTCTGATTCTTTAGTAAAAGAAAGTCTTTGTTTAATTTGTTCAGGAGACAGTTTAGTCATGAACAATTCGTCATCATACACTTCTTTTATTCCTCCAGATAAGATATTATCAATTAATAACTGATAAAGAGATTTATTTTGAGAAATTACTCCATCTGAATTGTGGTAAAATGGCTGATTTATTTTATCATTAAGGTCTATAATCTCCCAAACTACCATACTTCTAAGTACATCTTTTTCATCGATATATCCATAATCAAGTGGTTTTGTTTTAAAAGAAACTAAAGAATCTCCTTTTTTAACAGTCCCAATCTCACGAAATATTCTGAAAGATTCAGGTGATTTAGCATTAAGAATAGACATAGAGTTGATAGGCTCTAGCTCTTCTGCCCCAGAGTTATCAGTAGAAGCAGCAGGCGTAGAAACAACAGCAGCTGGTTGTGCAGCTTGTTTTTCAGCAACAGCAGTCGTTTTTTTCGTTTTCTTTTTTGTGGTCTTCTTCTTTTTTGCTTGTGCATCTACCGAAAGAAAACTTAATGCTACTAGAAGTATTAATATTTTTTTCATTTTAATGATAATGATAATCTTTTTAATATATAACTCAATTATTGTACGTTTATTACAATTGGACTTATTTGTTTCAAAGTCTGACCACCAAGTCCACTAGCAGTAGCCTGAATACCAGCAATATAACAAATATCTCCTGATCTTAAATTTTTAGTAAGTCCTGCTACAGAGCTTAATGAACTTCCATTAATTAGCATTGCTGCTTTACCAGGAACTTTAAATTTAAATGAAGTTACTTGGAATGATACAGGGAAATCGAAATCTGGGATTGCAGCACCAACAGTTTGATTTGCAATTGATGAAGCAGGCATTGATAATTCGTTCTCTCCTCTGATTTGTCCTTGAGGTCTTGGTACATTTTTAATTCTAAATTCAAATTTCTGAGATATTACTTTTCCTTTAGAATCTTTACCAGAAATGGTAAGTGTCGTAGTGTTACCAGAACCTGGAATTACTGTCCATTTACCTCTACCACCAGAAACTGAAGCTCCCGATGCTGATAAAGTTAAACCAGAAGTATCTGCTCCTAGAATAGATCCAGAAATAGGATTTGCAACACCACGATAAAGAACATTCATTTTATCAGCAGATAAAAGAGCGCCTTCTTGTGCTTTAAGAGCTTCATTACCAGACACTACATTGTACTTGAAGGTATAAGGCATTGTAACTACTTTACCTTTATCACCAGTAAATGAAATGTTACCACCAATAGTATGTTCACCTAAATCACCTCCAAGGTTAAGAATGCCTTGTCCGTTAACTACTTGTGCATTATCAATTTTCAAACCTGGTAAAGTACTTGCATAAGTACCAATTAATACTTTAGCTGTAGCTGTTTCCCCTTTTTGGATTGCTGTAGGACCAGCAACAATAGCTTCGTAAGCATTAAACTGAATATCTGCATCTACTTTTTCTTTCAACATTAAAGAAAGAGCATCTGATTGTAAATTTCTTGCAGCTGATTGAATAACTTCAAGGTTTGATAAAGCTGCTATTA
>JAYRDY010000098.1:0-7891 GCA_041909215.1 Cloacibacterium sp.
ATCATTTAATACATATCCACAATTATTTACATTAAAACCAAAGTTTCTGAGCTTTATCAAAGCCTCTTTATTGGGAATCCTAATACTTCCCCAATCATCACTTTCAAAAACTACTATTTTTCTATTAACATATTTGCCAAAAAAATTCTTAGATAATTGGCCAATATTAGATTTAAATTTTTTGTACATCACTGTCAAAAATCAAATTATATATTATTTGTTATACACCTTAAAATTTTTACAATTTCATAAGATAGTATATTATTTTATTTAATTTTATAAAAATCGGGGGTTTGAATGACTGTGTTAAAAGTGAAAATAGGCAATGAATGATCACTTTTATTATCTTGTAAAACGGTAAATAAAGCTTCTAAATCTTCTTTCTTTTCTAAAGAATCTAAAGTATCATATAAAGATTTATCTACTCCTATTCCTTTTTTTAGTAGGTTAGAATAAGCGAGCTTTGATGGCATTCGAATACTTCCCCAATCATCACTTTCGAAAACTACAATTTTGCGATTAGTTTTGTAGCCAAAAGTATTGATTATATTCCGTAAAATGTGCTCTCTGTATTTATTCAAAATGATTATTATTAATATTAATAAACTTAAAAAAAAATTCAGCTATTTATTTTTTCAAAAACCTTCTCCCATTTTTTATAGGTTTCTTCATAAGAAAATCTTAGTACATTTTCGTAGGCATTTAATGCGAGCTCTAAAGTCTTTACTGGATTATCCATCAAATTTTTTGTTTCTACAGCATATTCATTACAATCGAAAGCTTTTATCAAAATCCCATTTTGATTATGATGAACAATATCAGAAGCCGCCGCATATGAATCAAAAAGCATCGGTACACAGCCATAACTCTGCGCTTCTATTAAAACATTCCCGAAACCTTCGAAAGCAGAGGTCATGTGGAAAATTTTTGCTTTTTTATAGTATTCATCTGGTTTTACTTTCCCAAAAAATTGCACCCTGTCTAGGTTATTTTGCAGACAATATTTCTCCATATTTTTTTTCTCAGCACCATCTCCTAACACCCAAAATTTCCAATCTGGTGCCTGAACATGTAATTTTTTCCAAATCTCTAATAATAAATCTACTCTCTTCTGAGAAAGATCTAAACGCCCTACAAATAAGACTACATTTTCTTTTGGCAGTGCCTTAACATCAACTTCGGGTCTCTGAAATGGATTTCCGATTCCATGTATTTTATGTAAGTATTTTTTAAGTTTTGGCACTAAAAAGAATAACTCTGGTTTAAATTTTTCTGATAGCATCACAAAGGCATCAGTGTTTTTAACAATAAAACCTAATTCTTTTCTTTGCTTCCATACATGATATCTTAGAATTATTTTTCTTGTGAAGTAAGTATTGAGAAATCCTATTTTTTTTCTATTGAAAAGTTCTTGGATAATATTCTTATGGTTGTCATAAAAATTAAGTGGATTAATTCTCAGTGTATTGATGAGCTTGGTATAAGATGGCTTACTTCTCAATAAAATTTTTGTAAGACTCACTGAATATCCTACCTGATTGATGATGCAATCTATTTCTAGGCTATGGAAGATTTCTTTTAATTGTGATTCTTCTTTTTGATTGACATAAAAAAGTTTAATCCCCTCATATTCTTGCTCCGAAGTGGTATGATTTCCGTAAGATACAATAATAACTTGATGTTTCTTAGCTTCATAAATTTTAGCTAATTTAGAAGTAGTTCTCTGAACCCCTCCTGCATGTGGGTCAAATTTTTGTGTTAAAACTAATGCTATATTCATAATTTGATTATATTAAAATAAAAGACCAATTCCCTCTCTAATAGAAAAATCGGCATTTCCTAGTAACCACGATACTGGAGGCAATACTAATGTAAAAAAACTTAACATTTGGATGAGATAAGACATTTGAAAAAGTACCATGGGAATGGATGCAATAAGAAATATTACAAGAATCCTATTTAGTAATGTTATATTCTTTTTTGTAAGCCGATATTTATTTAGGGTAAAAAGAAAATGGATAGTAGCTGCTATAATAAAAAGCCCCGCAATTATTTTTACTCGACCAGAAATGGTAGGTGAAAAAGTAACTACATTTGAAAAAGAAAATAAACCTATCCCTGATGCCATTAAAAAATTAAAACGATCATCGGCATATTTACTATTAAAAAAAAATAACAAAACTAAAGTTAATCCTGGAATTAAAATTGAAATGAAAAATCCTTCACCATAAGTAACATAAAAATTTCGATTAATTTTTGATTGGATTTCGTTACGGCTTTCCATACGCGCTACATCCTCTTCAGAATCAATCACATAGGTATCCTGCTGGCTTTCGATTAAACTAGTTTTAGGGATGTAATTCTCAATATTTGCAAAATTTAAAGTAAGTCCAAAAGATAATAAATAAAATATTGTTAAAATGTGAGTTCGTCTTCTAAAAATATAGGCTCCAATAAATGGAATCAAAACAACGAGATAGGAAAAATGAACAACTATTGATAATAATAAAATCAAAAGATATTTCTTTTTTTTTGTAGTAGCATAGCTTAAAGCACCATAGAAAAAAATCCACATACCCGTCCACATTCTAATAGAATTCATAGCACCTAAACTTTTGTATAACAATAATACAATTATAAACGCGATTAGAATTCGATTTTTTTTAACACTTAATTTATTCTGTAATATAAGAAGAACTGATTTAGAAAAAAAGTATCCTAAAACCAATCCTGCAAAAACATGTATAAGCTCTGGGATTCCAAAAACAGAAGCTGCTAAATAGGATATGCAATGTAAATAAAGGTCTTTAGCCCCTGAATTAGCACTATTTAATGTAGCTAATTCAAAAAATTCATTAAAAAAAACCTTAACTGACATATCTGTGTAATATAATATTGCATTTGCCAAATGAGTTTCGCCGTCTGAACCTGGTCTATATACGTATAGACTACCAAATATCCCAAAAAAAAGAACTCCAAAAAATATCAGAACACGCTCATCTTTAATTTTAAGAAGATTTATCAAACCTAATATAGGAGAGAAAAACATTAATAAAATTAAATATCCTTTATCCGTTTTAAACATAGTATTAATATAAATAGTGTTTTGGGTATTATCTAATTAAAGTTTACATCAATTAAATGATTCACTTCGTCCCAGTAAAATTTCATCTTTTCGAATGGGTTATCCGGTTTTTCTTTTATATCTTCGAAAAATGACCATGATTGCTGTCCAAAAATAGAAGCGTAAAAGAGTAAAGATGAGACTATACCTATTACTTGTAAATTCTTTGCCTGAATAAATAACCATTCTGCAATAATAGTATCTGGCATGACTTCTACTTTTATATTATTTTTCTTCAAAATATCTATTAAGTAAGAATTTGATGCTTTACTTTTAGGTCTTAGTTTTACCAAAATTTTTGTTATGCCTTTTTGTTTTAAATGAGCAATTGTTTTAAGAATTGCAGTTTCATAATTTCCCTCTGCCACTTTATATACTCTAGGGAAAGATTCTTCAATCCATATCACTTCATCCTTAATCTGAGTATAATAATCTGAATTACTCCAAATTGTAGGATCAATTTCATGAGGATTTAATATTATTTTTTTTTCTGTTTCTATTCCTGGAAATCCGTGTTCCGAAAAAGTATAGAATTTTACCTCATTTATCCCTGCATAAGATTGCGGATTAAAAGGAAGGCTTAACACTCTAATATTTACCCCTCTCATCACACGAAAAAGAGAAATTGCCAATTGCTTATTATTTTTATTCCTAAAAGTTACTTGATTCGCTCCATTGGTTATAAAAAGTAAATTATCTGGCACTACATAACTTGCTGTTCCTTCTTCAATGAAATTAAATTTTACACAGTTAGGATGGGTGATCAATAATCTTTGGTAAGCATGCATTAAATCAATATAAGCTATGAATTGCTGACCATGGGTTAATTCATTGATGTATTGATCATACGCTTTTACTAAATTAAAATTTTTAATTTTTCGCCAGATTCCTTTTTCTTGTTGCTGATAAGAGTCTACTATTGTGCCTATTTTAAAGGGAACTTTATATCCATCATTAATTATAATTACATCTTCATGAGCTAACTTTTCTTGAAATATTACTGCACATGCAGAAAAAAAAGTAATCGGGGAATGAATGGTAAAGATATGCTTCATGATTATTTTTTAAAATCCTGTAAAATAATTTCGGCTATTTTCCAATCCAAAAGTGTATCAATATCGTGAGATGATGTTTCATCCATTTCAAATTTACAAACTTTAGTAAATTGGCTAATTGCGCGCTCTTTTAATGCTTTTACATTGATGATATAAATAGCACCATTATATTCCCAAACTTTCGGACAATCTTGTCTTCTCGTAAAATGAGCTTCTTTAGTCTTTTTTAAGTAGCCATTACGATCTTCCTCAAAAAGAATATAATAGGGATTAGCCTTTGTTTCCTTTACACTCACCACCATGTCTATTGATTCATGGTATAATTTTAGTGCCTCTTTAATATGCGCACTCGTTCTAAATGGTGAGGTAGGTTGTAAAAGAATGAGTGTATCTGGAAAATAACCTTTAGCTTCATAGTACGAAATAGCATGAAGCAATACCTCGTAAGTACCCGCCGTGTCTGATGCTAATTCATTAGGTCGCAAAAATGGAACTTTCAACCCTAATTGCTCTACAACAGATTTAATTTCGAAATCGTCAGTAGATACACAAATGAATTCGTCATCAAAACACCTTTTGCTGCATCAATGGTATATTGTATTAAAGGCTTATCTCCTAATACTTTTATATTTTTTCTAGGAACTCCTTTAGAGCCTCCCCTTGCAGGAATTACAATTAGTGGCTTCATTTAGAATTTCAGTTGCTTAATATCTTGTTGTGCTTTTTGATAATCCTCATGCTTACCAATGTCTAACCAATACCCTACTAATGGATAAGCTACTACTTTTTTACCTTCCTGAATCAACTTTTCCATTAAATCTGTAGCATTGAAAGTTTCATTTTTAGGCACTTTATGGATTACTTCTTTCTTCATTAAATAAATTCCTGCATTAGAATAATGAGTATAAGTAGGTTTTTCTTTAAAGCCCGTAACTGTTTTATCTTTAGTTTCCATTACGGCATAAGGAACATTTACTTGATAAGGGATACAAGCTACCGCCAAATCTGCTTCGTGCTCTTCGAAAAACAAAAATAAATCTTCAAAATCAATGCTGGTCAATAAATCAGAATTCATCATCAATACATGATCATGTATAAAACCATCTACTAATGCTAATGCACCAGCCGTTCCCAAAGCATTTTCTTCCCAAACATAATTGATACGCAAAGCTTTTTCGCTTCCATCTTTAAAATAATCAACAAGCTGATTTCCTAGATAACGAACAGAAATCCAAATATCATCTATACCATACGTATTCAAACGATCTATATTATGCTCTATAATAGGCTTATCTCCCACTTTTAATAATGGTTTTGGGGTGTTGTCTGTGAGAGGCTTTAACCGTTCTCCTCTCCCTCCTGCCATGATTAATGCATCTACTGGAAGATACGATTTTTGATGCCTAAAATTAACTACATTGATAATTTTCATCTGTGCATCTACCACTGGAAATATGGTAAAAAACTTCTCTCGTAATGCAATAATCTCCTTTAAATTATATTTCCCTTGTTGAATGAACTTAGGATTAGGCTGAATGAATTTGGATAAATGATCTTCAAACCCTAATCCTTTGATAAATCCTCTTCTTAAATCACCGTCTGTTAAAGAGCCTAACAACTTATTTTCATCATCTACCAGAAAAATGATAGCATCTGATGCCAATTGATCTAATAGTTCAAGTGCTTGACGAATAGAAGTGTCTATATGTGCTAGATGTTTATGATATGGATGCATATTCCTTCTTTAAAATTTGAATTATTATTTCCGATGGATTGGACTTAAAGTAAATATTCTCCCCATTGTATTCTTTTGTGGCATACTCCAGTGTGTTGTTTACAATTAAATCATGGTTAAAAGGTACATGTATTACATTTTCACCACATAACCTATCTTTTTGTCTATCTCCTAGATTAAGTACATATTTTTGGAAACTTGCTGCTTCTACTATTCCACTTGATGTATTGCCTACCATTAGTTTGGCATACTTCATACAGGTGAAATACGATTGGGTACCAAAATTTTCAATTATTTTAATAGATTGCTGTTTCTTGGCTAGTGTTTCAAAAGCTTCTCTAAATACCATACCCGCCGTATCTGCATTGGGCATGGTGATTACGATTTGGAATTCATTTGCTAATTGTTCCAGCGCTTTTATGGTTTCTTCACAATATGCTAAATTCTTTTGATAAGCTACCGTTTCAGGGTGCACAGTAACCAATATTGTTTTTATATTTAAATCAATTTGCCACTTGTTTTTAAACGCTTCTACGGATAAAAAATCAATGTTCTTTAAATTCTCTAAACTCAAGGAACCCACATTGTATATGGATGCTTTTTCATCATCTAAGAGTTGTTTTAATCTTTTAGCAAAAGATTCAGCCCCAACAAAGTGTAATTGACTTGCTAAACTGATACTATGTCTGTAAATATTGTCAATGGCTCCTAACGTTGTTTCTCCACCATATAAATGCGCTATTTTTATACCAAACGGAATACTTGCAGCCACCGCAGCAGCCATTTCAAATCGATCGCCTAATGCAAAAACAACATCAAAACTTTGTTCATTTTCCTGCCAATACTCAGCAAACTTAAGTGCCGTAAGTCCATAGGCGGAAGCTATGGCACTTGGTGTATCTCCTAAGAGAAGAGATTCTATTCTTTTTGCTATTTTAAATCCTTCTCTTTCAATTTGCTCCACCGTGTAACCATGAAACTTGGAAAGGTGCGTTCCAAAAACAATTAATTCAAGATGGAATGCTTCCTCTTTTTGTAACGCCTTAAGTAAAGGTAAATAAATACCAAAATCTGCCCGGGAACTTGTTAAAACACCAACTCTAATCATCTTATATCCTCCCATGTTAATTTTACACCTTGGGGTTTATCTTCAATTATTTTTTTGCCAATAACTTGATCTATATCCATTGGCGAAATTCCATCACCGGGTCTCAATGCCATTAAATGATGCGCTTGCAAAACCGTATCTTTCTTTAAATCTTCTCTTAAATGAAGACTCTTACGGGCAATAGCTCGGTTTTTATTTTCGCTCGCACTAGGTTCCTTTATTCCACTACCCGAAATCGCTAATTCAATATTACGAATCGTTTTCACCATTTCCTTTAATTCAGTAGGTTCTAAAGAAGCGGCATGGTCAGGACCAGGAAGATTTCTATCTAATGTAAAATGCTTTTCGATTACTTTTGCGCCCAATGCAACTGCGGCAATAGGCACTTCAATACCTAGGGTATGGTCTGAATAACCTATTTGTACGCCCAATTTTTCAGCCATTTGATTCATAGCTAGCAAATTGACATCTTGCATTGGCGTAGGATATTCTGTATTACAGTGAAGTACGGTAATTCTATTTCTTGTTATTCCTTCTGCTTCTATTACTTCGATGGCTTCTTTTACCTCTTTTAAATCTGCCATTCCTGTTGAAAGAATGATATCTTTCCCTTTTCTAGCGATATGTTGTAAATAGGGTTTATTGGTGATTTCGCCTGAAGGAATTTTATAAAAGGGAATTTCGAAATCGTTCAAAAAATCAATACTAGGAAAATCAAATCCTGTTGACAAAAATCCAATTCCTACTTCGTCAGAATACTCCTTTAATTCTCTAAAATCATCAAAAGATAATTCTAGATTCTTAACCATCTCAAATTGTGATTGAGAATTACCCGTATTATTAATTTGATAATCAGCCTTTATTGCATT
>JAYRDY010000099.1:0-7721 GCA_041909215.1 Cloacibacterium sp.
TTTTCGCTCTCCATTTTGCCCTGGTGGTGGAACTGGTAGACACGCAGGACTTAAAATCCTGTGTCCGCAAGGACGTACGGGTTCAAGTCCCGTCTGGGGTACTGTAAACGCTGTTAATCTTCTGATTTTCAGCGTTTTTTGTTTTTATACTCCCGACTTTTTAACCGACTATCTTTTATTGACTTCATTATCTTTTATTTGCTCTTATTAAATTTAAAATCATCTAGGGGAATGACAAAAAAAATTCTTTCGAGGTGGGGGTAATTTTAATAGTAGGTAGTGTTTATCTATATATAATCTTTTTGGGGTTAAATAAACTACAATATTAAGGAGGGCTTAAATTGACCTTTTACACTTTATCAAATTTAACAAATAAATAGGTTATGCTCTATTGCAGAGGAACCAAATGTTTATTAAATTTGGGCTAATAATTTATCGAAAAAAAAGCGTTAGCTTTTATTTTGCAAATGTAGAAATCTGACAGTTTCAATAAGTACCGCAAAATAATAAGTTGATGCTCACGCCTATGGCGTGGGCTGACTTGTTTGTGGTACTAAGGTTTTGTCAGAACCTCTACGTTGCAGATTGAGTTTAGTCCCACGCTTTTTCATTTTAATCTAATATCGCTTTGGGATTGAGTGAGAACTTTTAAACCTATGAAAAAATCTTTTTTAGCAGGATTTGTTTCCCTTATTTTAGTTAGTTGTGGTTCTGTTAATAGAACAATGTTTGGAATTACAGAATCTACTTTGGTAAAAACTGTAGCTATTGAGCAAAATTGCCCTTCTGAGAGCATTAAAATCTTAGAGAAAGTGAAAGGGTTGCATGGAGCAACTTATTCACTAGATGTGTGCGGAAAGAGGCTTGTTTACAAACAAGTAGGCTCGGTTTTTATGGAAGCTTCAAAAGCAGACGAAATTAACAGCAAATATTCTAAGTAATATGAAGTCTAAGATTTTAATATTAACAATGACTTTGATAGGCTTATTTTCTTACTCGCAAAGCAGAAAGCCTATTCAATACAGAGACCCAGTTCCGCTAGATATTTCTAATTTAGGAAATGCATCATCTACACTCCAACAAAGGTATAATTACAATACACAAAGAGTACAACAAGAAATAGATGCTATTGTTAGACAGGTAAATAAATTAGATATTACTGAAAAACAAAAACAAGACATATTAGAACTTTTTCAAAAGAATGGTATTGCTAGTTTAAATGCTCAGAGATTAAATTATAGTTCAGATGCACAAACCAATCAAGCTATAAACTATTTATACAACTCGGTAAACAGTATTATAAAAATCGTAACAGAATAATTTGAAAGGGAACACAATAAGTGTTCTCTTTTTTATTGCGATTATAAATTTTAAGTCACTTAAATTCAAGTTAATCAATTTTAGAAAACAGAATTAATTTCTTATTTTTGAATATTACTAATAATCGTTGAATCTTTAAACATTATACATGTCAATATTCCAAAATACTATTTTTCAAAAGTATCTTAAAACTTTAAATCAAGAAACCATTAATCAGAAATGGGAAGTATTTAAAGAGCATTTTCATAATACCGAAATTCAAGAAAATATTAGAAACTCTAAAGAGGAACAGTATCAGGGAGAGTTTTTAATAGACCTATTTGTAAATGTTTTAGGTTATACCAAAAATCCTACGCCAAAATTTAATCTTACTACTGAATACAAAAACGTAAAAGACAGTAAGAAAGCTGATGGTGCTATTATTATAAATGATAAGGTTGTAGGAATTATAGAGTTAAAAGGTACTAATACAACTGATTTATCTAAGATAGAAGACCAAGCTTTTGGATATAAAAATAATCAGCCTGATTGTAAATATATTATCACTTCTAATTTTGAAAAAATAAGGTTCTATATAGACAATGCAATAGACCATCTAGAATTTAACCTATTTACTTTATCTGAAGAAGATTTTAAACAATTATATCTCTGCTTATCTTTTGAAAGTTTAAATAGTGATATTCCGAAAAAAATAAAAGACGAATCATTAAGCCAAGAAGATACTATTACCAAAAAGTTATACAAAGATTATTCTTTATTTAAAAGGGAACTATTTCAGAATCTTACAGAATTAAATCCCGAAATAAATCAATTAGAACTTTTTAAGAAGTCTCAAAAACTTATAGATAGATTTTTATTTCTATTCTTTGGGGAAGACCGTTTTTTATTACCGCCAAATTCTGTTAGGCTCATTTTAAGCGATTGGAGAGACTTATTAGATAGAGATGAGCAAATACCTTTATATGATAGATTTAAGAAGTATTTCGGTTATTTAAACACGGGTTTTGAGGGTAAGAGATATAGTGTCTTTGCCTATAATGGTGGTTTGTTTAAACCTGATGAAATATTAGATAATATCACTATTGATAGTGAATTGTTATATAAGCATACTTTTAAGCTTTCTGAATACGATTTTGGGAGTGAGATAGATGTAAATATTCTAGGGCATATTTTTGAAAACTCTCTTAATGAGATAGACGAAATAAAAGCACAATTAGAAGGGCAGGAAGTAGATAAATCTAAAACCAAAAGAAAAAAAGATGGTGTTTTCTACACGCCTAAATACATTACGAAATACATTGTAGAAAATACAGTAGGAAAACTCTGCAAAGAAAAGAAAGCAGAAATAGGTATTTTAGAAGAAGAATATTTTACAGATAAAAAACGCCAACAAAAAACTAAACTATCACTTTTACAGAAACTAGATGATTATAGAAATTGGTTACACCAAATAACCATTATAGACCCCGCTTGTGGAAGTGGTGCATTTTTAAATGAAGCTTTAAACTTTTTGATTAGTGAGCATAAGTATATAGACGAACTAGAAGCCAAGCTTACAGGCTCATCTATTGCCTTTGCTTATCACTCTGCTAGTATATTAGAGAATAATCTTTTTGGAGTAGATTTAAACGAAGAGAGTGTAGAAATAGCTAAACTTTCTCTTTGGTTAAGAACCGCAGAACCTAATAGAAAACTAAACAATCTAAACAACAACATAAAATGTGGAAACTCTCTAATAGATGACCCCGTAATTGCAGGAGATAAAGCTTTTAATTGGGAAAAAGAGTTCCCGCAGGTTTTTGCAAAAGGTGGTTTTGATGTGGTGATAGGAAATCCGCCGTATGGAGCACAATTAGATTCTGAAACTCAGAATTATTTAAATAAAAAATATATAAAAGGAGGCTCTGAAACTGTTATTTCTTTTACAAAGCTATCCTATGATACTTTATTAAAAAACAATGGTGAATTTGGTTTTATTATTCCTAAATCATTTACATTTTCTTCAAATTATAATTCTATAAGGGAATATGTTTTGAATGATATTAACAAAATCATTGATTGCAAAAAAGTTTGGCGAGAAGTTTTATTGGAGCAAATTATATTCTTTTTCAAAAAAGGAGAAAAAATAGATAATTATGTTTCAGGAATTTTAAAAGGAAATGCTATATATGAACTGGGTGAAATTTCAAAGTTTACTTTTAAAGAGTTCGGGTTTTATTTGAATGGAATTTCTGAAGTAGAATTAAAAATTGGTCAAAAAATAAATAATCATCAATTCTTTATTAAAGACATCGCTAAAAATTCACGTGGAGGAATTTTTCAAAATAAAATTTCAGATTCAGGTAATATTGATGTTTTAGGTGGTGCTGAAATTCAACGAGAAGGAATAATTGGAATAAAAGGAAAAGTTGATATTGAACTCATTAAAACAGACGAAAAATGTTTTATTAATGACAATTCAGTTCTTGTACAAAGATTAATTGCACATATTGAAAACCCAACTGAACATATAAAAATTACAGCTTGTATTCCTGACAATAAAAATTATGCAATAGTAGATACTATTAATCAAATTACTTTTGATAAAGAGTATAATGCAAAAGTGTTTTGGTGTCTGTTTAATTCTAGATTAATAAATTGGTATTCATATAGATTCATCCTAGCAAAAGCTATTAGAACAATGCAATTCGATAATCCAATAACTAATAGAATACCTATTCCTAAAAATTTTAATCAAGAGTCATTCATAGAAAAAGCCGACCAAATGCTTTCGCTTAATAAAGAATTGCAAGAAGTTTCAGAAAAATTCCAAAGGGCATTAAAAAGAAAATTTTCTTTGGAAAACTTATCAAAAAAACTACAAGATTGGTATAACTTATCTTTTGCAGAATTTATTAAAGAATTGTCTAAACTAAAAATAAAACTTTCTCTTTCAGAAGAATCAGAATGGGAAGATTATTTCTTAGCAGAACAACAAAAAGCCGTATCTATAAAATCTCAAATAGACCAAACAGACAAAGAAATAGACCAAATGGTTTATGACCTCTACGGATTGACAGAAGAAGAAATAGAGATTGTGGAAGATTGTAAATAAAAATACACAAGGGAAGCAAACAAATAAAACATAAATAATTATTTATGGTTTTCCTTATTTTTTTTAAAATGTTGATAAAAAAAATAATTTGAAAATATAATTTATTAAAAAAAATACTATATTTGTAGAAATAAAATATTAATTGAAATGCATTTAAGAATTATAAAACCGAAAGAGCCAAACGCAATTGCAAAAATAACGGTGCACAAAACAGGTAAATTGGGTTTTTCTAAAGGCGCTATGGAAATGCTTAAATTAGATGAAAATAAATTCACAAAATTTGGATTTGACGAATCTAATAATTTTTATATTATAATGCACAAGGAATCTGATGAGGAAACTTTTAATGTTTCTAAAGCTGGGGATTACTACTATGTAAATGCCAAAACACTACTAGAAGATTTAGAGGTGGATTATAAATCAGATGATACTACAATTTATGATGTTAGAAAAACGGAGGAGGAGAATGTTTATAAACTCCAAAAAAGAGTTATAAAGAAATAAAAAAAAGAAGTCCTTGCACCCTGAGAAAGTCTGGACTTCTTGATTTTGTACAAAGAGATAATTGGTGTTTGAAGATATACCAACTATCCTATTTTGTTATGCAAAAATAGATATTTAAATTGGAAATGCAATTTTAATTGTGTTTTTTTTAACTTTTCTATATTTTCTTTTTTCTTAACAAAATATGCCAATATCTTCACTGTTATCCTTACTTACAGTAATAAAGTAAATTAATTTTTAAAGTATTTACTATGGCAAAAAAAGCAACTTCACCAAAAGTAGCTAAAACTGCATCTAAAATTCTTAAAGACGGGAGAACTTCTAAAGCATCAAAATCTGTTGCAGGAAGTGCTCTTAGCCAAAGAGAAAAAAAGAAATAGTTTTAGTTAATAGGTTTTAAGTGTTTTTCCTAATAAAAAACACTTTTCACAAAATATTAATTTTAAAAAAAAAGAAAATGGAAATTTTTAAAAAACAATTTGTTCAGGTTACTGTTCCTCCTTTTGAAAAACAGAATTCACAAAATAGAATTAAAGCTGAAAAGCTGTTAAGCTTAATTAAAGCTGAAAATATCAAACAAGAAATTATCAATCATTATGGATTGAGCACTCTAGATTTCTATATCTCAATTGATAATGTGGATATTTGTTATGCTTATGTTGAATATATAACATCTAAATATGAATATATTAATTTAAATGCTTTTAATAATGATGTAGAAACTAGTATTAAAGACTCTAAAGAAAAAGAGGGAAAGATTGACCTATATTTCAACTTCAAAAACTTATTTGATGATGACGGAGTTGTTGTTTATCCTTCTTTGAATGCTAAGGCAGAATATGATTCTGTATCCATGTTTTACAAGAATAGAGAACTTTCAAAATATATAAATTATTTAAAATCTAATAAGAGTAAAAATATTGGAAGCACTGAGAATAGGAACATACTTATTGAAGATATTAATAATTCTTGGAAAAGGCAATATGAAAGAAACCCTTATTCACAAGGTGAAAGAAAATATCGTTTTTTAAAAGATAAACAAGAAAATTATTTTCTTAGAAGTATAACTTCTAAAAAATACAACGAATATGGTGTTGCGTTTAGTTTTGTTATTTCTATTCTTGCATTAAATAAAATAATTAATAAAGAAAAAGGAAATGAATTTTCAATTAGTTCATTATCACTAAATGAATCTAAGTTTGACATGGTAGTTACAACTGGAGTTCCTACTTATATTGAGGAAATAGAACATTTCCTTGCATCTTCAATTTTAATTAAAAACAATGATTTGGGAGATATGTCCCTTTCATTCACACATTCTTTGAAATTAACTCCATTGCAAAATGATGAAAGAAAAATTTTCTTATTTCCAAAATTTTCTGATAAGGATTTAAAGTATAAGATGTCTGTTAGTCATAGTACAGGAACTAAAAAAGTTTTACAAACATTTGACAATATTGAATCTGTTATTTATTCTGTTGAAGATTACATAAAAGATTTTAAAGGTTTTGTTAAAAGTAAAACGCCTGATGAACTTCGCGCAAAAATAGAAGAAAAGGTAATTAGTAATAATAGTCCTTTTAAAGGCATAAAAGACCTGAAAAAATTATTCGAAAAGAGCACTTCTCAGCATATAGATAATATTGCTAAATTACTTGAAATCTGCCATAAGGCGGAAATGCTAGATATGGATTACGATCTTAAATTTAAATTAAGATATATAATTTCTAACATACTCTTGTATGGGAAAATTAGTCATTAGTAATGAATGATTTTATTCACATTTTAAATATGAATATAATGAACACGGAATTATTTTCATGTTAATAGTAATTTTATATTATTATGAAAAGTTATATAAAAGAATATAGAGAAAATCTTCCAATTATATTGTTGGGGTTTTATATTATGGGATTTTCGTATTATTTTTCATTTTATCATTTTTTTGATATTGAAATTGAACATTATATTAATTTAAATGATATTATATTTAAATCAATAAAATTATTACTAAAGACAATTTTCTTTTTTGTTGTAGTTGAATTTATTTTATTTATTTTAACTTATTTTGGTTCGATTTTATTTGAAAAAAAATTTGATTCAAAAAAATTTAAATCAAAAGACATTAATATTCAAAAAAGATATGAGAGATACGTTGGGAGCATTTATTTAAATAATGATAAATATTATTCTTTTACAGCTTACTTAATATTAGTTTTTTTTGTTATTGTAACACTGAATGAAAAAATATTTTATTTATCCATTATTCTTCCCAACCTTCTTTATAAATTTTATTCTATTATACCAAAAGAGGAAAAGGATAATGAGGTTAGTTTAAAACTTTTTATATACACTAGTCTTTTTTTTGTTCTTTTATTTTGTTATGGTTATTGGGGGTACTATGATGCCTCAAAAATAAAGGAAAATTATAGCTCAAAAGTAATAAAAATAGAAGGCTTATTTACAGGTGATGGTATAAATAAATTTGTGGGTGAAACATCATTATATTACTTTGTGTTAAATTCAAAAAATGATGTAGTAACTGTAATTAAAAAAGATAATCTAAAATCAGTAATGGTTGAAAAAAATAAATACGAAATAGAAGAACGTAAATTGATTAATAATAAACTATCATTTTTTGAAGAGATTAAAGAATATATATATGAAAAATAAGAGAGCCCTTATAAGTAGTCATGGTCGGAAGAAATTCCGGCCATTTTTTATGACTAAGTTTTGAATACCCTTCCGGGGTCTCCGCCTGCAAAAATGATAAGTATTTCGGTAATCATATCGCGAAGTTCCA
>JAYRDY010000100.1:0-7709 GCA_041909215.1 Cloacibacterium sp.
TGGCTTTTTTTTGGGAGCAATTTTCACGCTGCTTTTGGTATATTTTTTCAAAAATTTTGGAAAAGACGAAGCCAATACAGACTATTATGTGCTTACCAACCAGATTTCTAAAATGAATAAAATGGTGGTTTTAGAACAAGATTTCACAAGTCTTCATAAAACTAAAATCACTTCTACTCTATTAGGAATCAAAGGTTTACCTTCATCAGAAAAAGAAGTGGTACTTTTCACCAAAGCCAAAGCGCAAGTTTCTTATGATTTGAACAAAATGAAGCTTGAGGTAGATTCTATCAATAAAAAACTGATTATAAAAGAGTTACCCAACTCAGATATCAAAATTTTTACCGATGCCGAAATTTCTTCTTTAGACGATTCTTTCTTTGATCGGTTTACACAAGAAGATTTCAAAAGAATTACAGGCAATGCAAAAAAAGGAGCAGAAAAGTTGGTAGATAAAAACAAACTTACTACTGAAGGCAGAAAACAATTATTAAAAAACCTTAACGAAATTTTTGTTCTCGCAAAAGCCTTAAATTACGAAGTGGTAGATGAAACAAACTCCTTAGACCTTTCTAAATTATAGAAAAAGACGCTTAATTGTAAGCGTCTTTTTTTCAGAGCAAAAGCGAAGAAAAAATCCTTCGCTCTTGTAACAAATAACAATAATTATTAAGTATTTTTTTAATTAAACAATGGTAGATTTACCTAGTTTTACATTCTCAAAATTATAGTAAGAATTTTCTGAAAACTTAATATAATCTGCAATAAAATCTCCCACTTCTGATGTTGAATAATGTTGCTCTTTATTAAGATCTACCGTAACAAATCTATGATCTATAGCGTGTTCTACAGCTTCTCTCAATTTGTTTGCGGCATTATCTTGTTTCAAATAGTCCAATAACATTGCAGCGCTTAGGATAGAAGCAATAGGATTGGCAATACCTTGTCCTTTTGCTTGTGGATAAGACCCGTGAATTGGCTCAAAAAGTGCGCTTTTATCACCAATTGAAGCAGATGGCAGCAAACCAATAGAACCTCCAATTACACTTGCTTCATCAGAAATAATATCGCCAAACATGTTTTCTGTTAAAATAACATCAAACTGTTTTGGGTTGAGAATCATTTGCATTGCGGCATTATCTACAAACAAAAATTCTAGCGTAACATCTGGATAATCTTTCGCAATTTCTTGCACCACTTTTCTCCAAAGTCTAGAAGTGTCTAGCACATTAGCTTTATCTATCAACGTCACTTTTTTTCTTCTTTTTTGAGCATCCTGAAACGCTAAATGAGTGATTCTTTCAATCTCACTTTTGCTGTATTTACAAACATCATAAGCATATTCTCCGTTTTCGTCTGTAAATTTTTCCCCAAAATAAATTCCGCTAATTAATTCTCTATAAATCTGAATATCAGTACCATCTACCACTTCTTTTTTTAACGGACTTTTCTTCGTAAGAGAATGATAGGTTTTAATCGGACGAATATTGGCAAACAATCCTAATTCTTTTCTTAGTTTCAATAAGCCTTGTTCTGGTCTTACTTTCGCATCAGGGTTGTTATCAAAATAAGGATCGCCAATGGCACCAAACAAAACCGCATCAGCACTTTTACAAACAGCAAGCGTTTCTTCTGGCAAAGGATTTCCTGTTTCAAAAATGGCTTCTGCGCCCATTTTGGCGTATTCAAAATTAAATTCAATATTAAAAGCTTGTCCAATAACGTTCAAAACTTTTACACTTTCCGCAGTTACTTCTGGGCCAATTCCGTCTCCAGAAAGTACTGCTATTTTATACTTATTGCTCATACTTTTTGTGTTTGCTTTTCAAATTTTTCTATTTCAGCCTTTTTACTAATTAAAAAATCAATATCATCATAACCATTCATCAGACAGATTTTTTTGTATGCATCTAGCTCAAAAGTTTCAGATTTACCGTTGAAGCTGATGCTTTGTTCCTCTACATTTACCGTAATTTCAGTTTCAGGATTTTCAGTAACAGTTGTTAATAAATCTTTTAAAAATTCATCTGAAACTTTTACAGGAAGTAAACCATTATTCAATGCATTTCCTCTAAAAATATCTGCGAAATAACTAGAAACCACCACCTTGAAACCATAATCTGTTAAAGCCCAAGCGGCGTGTTCTCTACTGCTTCCGCACCCGAAATTGTTTCCTGCAACTAATATTTCGCCGCTGTATCTTGGGTTATTCAAGACAAAATCTGCAATCGGCTCATTGGTTTGTGAATTGTATCTCCAATCTCTGAAAAGATTATTCCCAAAACCTTCTTTATTGATACTCTTCAAAAATCGTGCTGGGATAATTTGGTCTGTATCTATATTTTCCGCAGGCAAAGGCACTGCTTTTGATTGTAATAAAACTAATTTTTGCATATTTCTTAATTCAAAAGTTATTAAAATTTTTTTGCTCTTAATTCAAATTTTGATAACCTACAATTTTACCTTCTACCGCTACTTTTGCTGCTGTTAACGGACTTGCTAAAATGGTTCTAGCACCTTGTCCTTGTCTTCCTTCGAAATTTCTGTTCGATGTAGAAACGCAATATTCGCCTTCAGGAATTTTATCATCATTCATTGCCAAACAAGCAGAACATCCTGGCTGACGAATTTGGAAACCTGCTTCATTAAAAATTTTATCTAAACCTTCCTCATAAATTTGTTTTGCTACTTGTTGCGAACCAGGAACCAACCAAGCCGTAATATTTTCGGCTTTTTTCTTCCCTTTTACATAATCCGCCGCAGAACGGAAATCTTCGATTCTAGCATTGGTACAACTTCCTATAAAAACATAATTTACTTTAATTTCCGAAGGCGATTGTCCTGCATTTAAGCCCATATATTTCAAAGCTTTTTCCTCAGATTCGTTTTGTGGAGTCGGAACTGAATCGTTTACAGAAATTCCCATTCCTGGGTTTGTTCCGTAAGTAATCATTGGTTGAATATCAGCTGCATCAAAAGTAAATTCCGCATCAAAAATAGCACCTTCATCGGTTTTCAAAGTTTTCCAATAAGCCAGTTTTTCTTCCCATTCTTCACCTTTTGGTGCAAATTGTCTTCCTTTTACATAATTAAAAGTGGTTTCGTCTGGTGCAATCATTCCACCTCTAGCTCCCATTTCTATGCTCATATTGCAAACCGTCATCCTTCCTTCCATCGACATATTTTCGAAAACTTCACCAGCATATTCGCAGAAATAACCTGTTCCTGCGTCTGTTCCAGTTTTAGAAATAATATAAAGAATCACATCTTTTGGTTGAACTTCTGGATTGAGTTTTCCGTTAACCGTAACTCTCATTGATTTTGGTTTGTTCAAAAGCAAACATTGGCTTGCAAAAACCTGTGCAACTTGACTTGTCCCAATTCCGAAAGCAATGCTACCAAAAGCACCGTGTGTAGAAGTATGACTGTCTCCACAAACAATGCTCATTCCCGGTTGTGTAACGCCTAATTCTGGAGCGATGATGTGTACAATTCCTTGATATTGATGTCCTAAACCGTACAATTCAATATTATTTTTTTTGCAATTTTCTGTCAATTGCTGAACTTGCGTTCTTGATAATTCATCACGAATTGGTAATTCTTGTTGTAACGTTGGTACGTTGTGGTCTGCAGTTGCAACAATTTGTTTTGGTCTAAAAATTTCGAGATTTCGAGATTCCAACTCTGCAAAAGCTTGCGGACTTGTTACCTCGTGAATCAAGTGTTTATCGATATAAATAATTTGTGGGCCATTTGGAACGGTATCTACAACGTGTGCATCCCAAACTTTATCAAATAATGTTTTCATTTTATGTTGAAAGTTATTTTTTTAACTACAAAAGAGACAAAAGTTTTCTCAATTACAAAGAATTACAACAGAAAAAAGTTTAAAATTTTTACTTTTTTTACTTTTGAATTTCTTATTTACCTAATATTTCTTTTGATGCTTTTGCGGTTATTTTTTTAATTATTAAATCTTTAAATCAAAAATCGTAAATCGTAATTTAAACCGTTTTTTGACTAAAAACAGACATCATCATCTGTAAATCATCATTTAAAACTTCTTTTTTAGTATCGGCAATTTTCAAAAATTCTTGATACAGATAGTCTAAATCTGTTTTGGTAATATCAAAACCAATATTTTTGAATCGATAAGCCAAAGCAGAACGTCCGCTTCTTGCCGTTAAAACAATAGAAGATTCGTTTACACCCACTTCTGCAGGATCTATAATTTCGTAGGTTTCACGGTTTTTAATTACACCATCTTGGTGAATCCCCGAACTGTGTGCGAAAGCATTAGCACCTACAATTGCTTTGTTAGGCTGAACAGGCATTCCCATTAATTCTGAAACCATTAAACTCATTTCGTTCAACATTTTCGAGTTAACATCGGTATATAAATTTAAATCTTTATGTTGCTTCAAAATCATTACGACTTCTTCTAAAGCTGTATTCCCTGCTCTTTCTCCTAAACCATTGATGGTACACTCTATTTGGCGTGCTCCATTAATTACCCCAGAAATAGAATTAGCGGTTGCTAAACCTAAATCATTATGACAATGACAAGAAAGCACCGCTTTTTCAATACCTTTTACGTTTTCTCGTAAATATTTAATTTTTGCGCCGTATTGCTCTGGTAAACAATAACCTGTAGTATCAGGAATATTAAGAACCGTAGCACCAGCTTTAATGACTTCTTCGCAGACTTTTGCTAAAAATGCATTGTCTGTTCTGCCTGCGTCTTCTGCATAAAATTCTACATCTTCTACAAAAGATTTAGCATATTTTACGGCTTCTACGGCTCTTTCTAAAACATCTTCTCTAGTAGAATTAAATTTATATTTGATGTGATTATCTGATGTGCCAATACCTGTGTGAATTCTTGGTCTTTTAGCGAATTTCAAAGCTTCTGCTGCGACTTCAATATCTTTTTTATTGGCTCTTGTTAAGCCACAAACTTTCGCATTTTTTACTAGCTTTGAAATCTCGTTAACGGAATGAAAATCTCCCGGACTAGAAATTGGGAAACCCGCTTCAATAATATCAACTCCCAATTCATCAAGCTTTTCAGCGATGATTAATTTTTGTTCGGTATTTAATTTACATCCCGGGACTTGCTCCCCATCTCGCAATGTTGTATCAAAAATTTCAATCTTTTCGGGCTTCATAATCAACTTTTTTAACTAATTTTGGTCAAAACTAGTACTTGATTTTATTTTACAACTACTAGAACCTTTAAAAATTACAATATTCAAATAATTATTTTTAAATCTAATCAACTGATAAACAGAATTTTATATATTAAAAATTTACAATGGCAGAATTGCAAAAAGACTTTTTATTTGTGCTCATAAAATCGCTTTCCACCTCAGAAAAGCGACAATTTAAATTGTATGTAAACCGTCTTGGGATTAATGTAGATGCTAAATTTCTGCTTCTTTTTAATGAATTGGATAAAATGAATGAATATCAGGAAGAGATTATCATTCAGAAAAAAATCTCTACCAAACAGCAACTTTCTAACCTAAAAGCGCATCTTTACAAGCAAATTTTGGTGAGTTTAAGGATGAATCCTATTCATCAAAACAACAGAATTCAATTGCGAGAACAGTTAGATTTTGCCAATATTTTGTATCAAAAAGGATTGCATAAACAAGCCTTAAAAATTTTAGATAAAGCCAAACAATCTGCCTTAGAATTAGACGAAAAAACCATCGCTTCGGAAATCATTGAACTCGAAAAAGTAATTGAATCTCAGTTTATTACCCGAAGTATTGACGGACGAGCTGATGAACTTATAAAACAATCTTCGGAAGTAAGTTTACAAAACCAGTACGCTACACAGTTGTCTAATCTTTCGCTAAAATTATACAGCGAAATGCTTACGCATGGCTATGTAAAAAATGATGAAGACCGAAAAAAAGTACTGCATATTTTTGATTCTCAAATCAAGAAAATAAAACTTGAAAAGCTGAATTTCACCGAAAAATTGTGGTATTACAAAGCTCACGTTTGGAAAAATCAATTGCTTCAGGATTATAAATACACGTTAAAATACGCTTATCATTGGGTAGAATTGTTTCATCAAAAACCAGAAATGATGCTCAGTCATCCTGTTTGGTACATTAAAGGTTACAATTATTTATTGAAAATCCTTTTTTTGTACGGACACGTAGATAAATTGGAAGAAAGTTTCATTAAGTTCAAAAAAACGGTGAATTCTGAAAATTTTATACAGAATGATAACCTTCAGTCTTTAATTTTCTTAACGTATTACAATTCTTTGATGAATCTTAACTTCCTAAAAGGAGAATTTTTTGCTGGTACAAAATTAATCCCCGAAGTTGAGTTGAAAATGGAGAAATTTAAAGATAAGATTGATGAGCACCATTATTTAATTCTTTATCTAAAAATGGCTTCTTTGCTTTTTGGTTCTAAAAAATACCAAGAATGCATTTCTTACGCAATGAAAATCATCAATTCTAAAGGAAATGTACAAGAAGATTTGCTCTTCCATACCAGAATTTTGGTTTTGATGGCCAAATTTGAATCTGGAATGGATGAAGATTATGATGAATTTGTAAAATCTACCCAAAAATTCGTTCAGAAAATGAAATATTCTGATGAAATTCATCAAGTCATTATTGAATTTTTCAAGAATTTGGATGGCACTTTAGCTTCAGAACAACAAATACTCTTCAAAAGCTTTGAAAATCAACTCAATACACTCTCTCAAAACGAATATTACAAACGTACTCTACTCTACATAGACATCCACGGTTGGGCAAAATCTAAAGTAAAAAATGTAGATGTGGTGGAAATTATCAAAGGAAAAGTGAAAAGAAGCTGAAACTAAAAAAAGTCTAAAAAAGAAGACTACTTTGGTCATTTTCGTAATTTGCCACTTTATTTATAACACTTTTTCTTTAACCAGAGACTTGCTTTTACCAATAAAATAAGCACAGGAACTTCAATGAGTGGACCAATTACACCTGCAAAAGCTTCTTTGGAATGAATCCCAAAAACGGCTATGGCAACAGCAATCGCGAGTTCAAAATTATTTCCAGTGGCGGTAAAAGAAACCGATGCGTTTTTATCATAATCAACTCCTAATTTACGATTGATAAAGAAACTGGTGAAAAACATCAAAACAAAATAAATCACTAATGGAATCGCTATTTTAAGCACATCAAAAGGCAATTCTACAATTTTATCGCCTTTTAAACTGAACATTACCACTATTGTAAACAACAATGCATATAACGTAATGGGCGAAATTTTCGGAACGAAAACTCTATTGTACCACTCTTTTCCTTTTTGCTGAATCAAGAAATATCTTGTCAAAAAACCTGCAACAAAAGGAATTCCCAAATAAATGGCAACACTTATCGCTACATCTTTCATGGGAACTGAGATTTCAAAACTTCCAAAACCTAAATATTGCGGTAAAAAATTAATAAATAACCAAGCGTAAAAACTGTATGTAAACACTTGAAAAATACTGTTTAACGCCACCAACATTGCGGCATATTCACGATTTCCAGAAGCCAAATCATTCCACACAATCACCATCGCGATGCATCTTGCCAAACCAATCAAAATCAGCCCGACCATATAATTGGGTTCGTCTTTTAGGAAAATAATCGCCAAAACGAACATCAAAATCGGACCAATTATCCAATTAAGAAGCAAAGAAACTCCCATCGTTT
>JAYRDY010000101.1:0-7665 GCA_041909215.1 Cloacibacterium sp.
ATTGATAAGATTAAATTCACAGAAATTGGTTACAATAGTGAAATGGAAAATGGATTAATTTTGTCTATCAATCCCTTTTTAGTTAAAACACCAAATGGAGTTGTTGAGTTGTGTCAAGTTAGAGAATTTGATTTTGAATTAAAAAAAAATAGTATTTTAAATTAACCACTATGAAGATTGAAAATTTCGAAATTAATGATATAAGTAAAGTTTTTATTATAGCCGAACTCTCTGCTAATCATAATGGAAGTATAGAAGTTGCCCTTGAAACAATTAAGGCTGCAAAAAGAGCTGGAGCAGATTGTATCAAATTACAAACCTATACTGCTGATACGCTAACAATTGATAGTGATAAAGAGGACTTTTTGATTAAAGGAACCATTTGGGAGGGTAAAAATTATTATCAATTATATCAAGAAGCCTACACGCCTTGGGAATGGCATCAAGCGTTATTTGAAGAAGCGAAAAATCAAGGGTTGATTTGTTTTTCATCACCCTTTGACACTACAGCAGTAGACTTTCTTGAAAGTTTAAATGTTCCTGCTTACAAAATTGCATCCTTTGAGATCACAGATATTCCTTTGATTGAATACGTAGCCTCTAAAGGAAAACCTATAATATTATCTACAGGAATAGCAGAAATTGAAGATATTGAATTAGCTATAGATGCTTGTAAAAGAATGGGAAATCATGATATTGCTTTGTTAAAATGTACCTCTAGCTATCCAGCCCCTATTGAAGAAGCTAATATGATTATGGTACAAGATTTAGCAACTCGTTTTGGAGTAATTTCAGGTTTGTCTGACCATACTATGGGAGCAACAGTTCCAGTAGTGGCTACTTGTTTTGGAGCCAAAATTATCGAAAAACATTTTATTTTAGATCGTGAAATAGGAGGACCAGATGCTTCCTTTTCTATGAATGAAGAAGAATTTACTGCTATGGTTAAGGCTATTCGTGAGGCAGAAAAAGCAATAGGAGTGGTAGATTATACCTTAACAGAAAAACAAGCTAAAGGTAAAGATTTTTCAAGATCACTTTATGTAGTACAAGATATTAAAGCTGGTGAAATTATTACAAAAGAGAATGTGCGTTCCATTAGACCTGGTTTTGGTCTTCATCCGAAATATTATAATGAGATTTTAGGAAAAAAAGCAATTGTTGACATTGAAAAAGGAAGTCGATTTGTTTTTCAATTGATTGAATCTTAAAATTTTAATACAACTCTAAAAACAATTAAATGAAATTAGTCAAGAAACTTTTATTAAAATATTTTGAAAATCTAGTTTATTTTTATAAACACTTACATTATCGATTATTTATAATGATATTTTTAGGTGTTATTGTAGGGGTTTTGGACGGTCTTGGTTTAGCTATGTTTATGCCTTTGTTAGAAATGGTAAATAATGTAAATAAGGCTACAGGATCGTCACTAGGAAAGCTTAGATTTTTAGTTCTTGGCATGGAAAGTGTTGGTTTATCTTTAAATCTTGTTTCAGTATTATTAGTAATGATATTCTTTTTTATATTTAAAGGATTAATAAAATTTTTTGCAAGTATTTATAATGCTACTCTTCGTAAATTTTTTATAAGTAAATTACGTAATCATTTACTTTATGCTTTTAACAAAATTTCATTCAAATATTTTGTTACTTCTGATATTGGTCGAATTCAAAATACAATGTCTGTTGAAATAGAAAGAGCTGCAGCAGCATTTTATAATTATGCAAACACCTTGCAAAATGCTGTAATGGTTGTTGTATATGTAGGTTTTGCTTTTTTTGTTGATATTAAATTTGCAATGTTAGTAACAATTGGAGGATTTTTATCCAATTTTTTGTATAAGACCATTTATAAAAGAACAAAAGGAACCTCTAGAAAGTTTACTAAAGATTCTCATTCTTATCAGGGGCAAATAATTCAATATGTTAGTAACTTTAAATATTTGAAAGCTACAGCATTATTAGATTTATATGGGAGTCGTCTACAAAAAAATATTATATCGATTGAAAAAAGTAGATTTCATATTGGAAAATTAAATGCAATACTTGAATCAGTTCGTGAACCCATTTTAATTATAGTAGTTGCTATGGTTATTTTAATTCAAACAACCCTTCTGAAATCTTCTCTAGGTCCAATATTAATTAGTTTATTGTTTTTTTATCGAGCATTATCATCTTTAATGAATCTGCAAAATTCATATAACAGATTTTTGGAATTGTCTGGCTCTTTAGATAATTTGATGAACTTCCAACAAGAAATTAACTTAGCAAAGCAACCAAATGGTTCTTTTTTATTAGAAAGTTTAAATGCTGGTTTTGAGCTGAATTCGGTATTTCTAAAATATGATAACTCTATAGTTCTAAAAAATATTAATCTTAATATAAATACCAATGAAACAATTGCTTTTGTTGGAGAAAGCGGAAGTGGGAAAACATCCCTGGTAAATATTTTGGCCGGATTAATACCAGTTGATGAGGGAACTTTTTATATAAATGGAATAGATTCTAAGACTCTTGATATTAAGTCGTATCAGTCTAAAATTGGTTATATTACGCAAGACCCTGTAATTTTTAATGATACTATTTTTAATAATGTCACTCTTTGGGCGGAACAGAATGAATTTAATTTAAAAAGATTTAATTCTGTTTTAGAAAAAGCGGCTATTGCTACTTTTGTAAAAGAGCAACCTTTAGGAGCTCAAACAATTCTCGGTAATGATGGTGTAAATTTGAGTGGAGGTCAAAAACAACGTATTTCAATAGCAAGAGAACTCTTTAAAAACATTAATGTATTAATAATGGATGAAGCTACTTCTGCATTAGATAGTGAAACGGAAAGAGCTATTCAGGAGAGTATAGATGCTCTTAAAGGGAACTATACAATTTTTATGGTGGCCCATAGATTATCAACTATCCGAAATGCCGATAGAATAGTGGTGATGAATAAAGGCGAAATCCAGCAAACAGGCTCTTTTCAAGAACTTATCGAAACATCTCAAATATTCAAGAAAATGATTGAGATGCAAAAATTTTAAAACACATATAAAAAAAAATTAACTGGAATAAAGTTATAATTTAATTGGAAAAATTATGAGAATAGGTATAGGGAAAAAAATAACATCATTGTTTGGGTTAAAATATGAATTACTTCTTTTTGATTACAGAAATAGAAATCCGAGAGCGATTAAATTTCAAGAAGCATTTTTAAAAGATATTAAAACAGATGAATTTTATTATTCATTTAACCATTTAAAAAAATTAGATTTCCCTAATAATTTATTTATTAAGAAAATTTTATTATTAGTTAAAGCAATATTTAAGGAGGAAGATTCTGAAGAAAATTTAATACTTTTATTAGAAAAACATCAAGAATACAATATTAAACTTACTAATGGACAATGGCTAGAACTTTCGATGTATTTTTTGAGTATGGGTTTGTTTGAAAGTGCTTACAAATCTAGACAAATTTCTTACAAATTCTTTAAATCTTTAAAAAATCGTATCGTTTATCAATTAAATTTCAACAAATTATTTCTTGCCTTATTATTTGATTCTTGTGATATTAATTTTTTTAAAGCAAAATTGAAAAATACTTCAAAAACTGATTTTTGGAAAAAACTTTTTTATGATTTTAAAGATTCCAAGCAATCTTTGGTTGATTCTGAGTTTAAGAATTTAATTCATAATAAAAGAATTGCAATAATTGGTCCGTTGGAGTTTAATCGAGATTATAGTTCCGAAATTGAAAAATATGATGTAATTATTGAGTTAAATGGATTAAAATCTAAAAGAGATAATATTGTTAAAAAATATCATGGTTTCCCTGATATTATATATTATAACAATAGTCAATTAGAAGAACAAAATAAAATTGATTTTGGTGATGTTATTGATTCTGCGAAATTTGTAGTAATCAAAAATGAAAAGTATTATCATAAATTGATTAAAAAATGTAAAACAAGGGTTATGCCATCTACAACTATGCTAAACTGGAACGGGTCTTTTTCTATGATGGAAAATGTAGTTGCAGATTTATTGTTATTTAAACCAAAAGAAATTAAAATTTACGGAGTTAATCTTTACACGAGTTTTAATTATGATAAATCTTATGGAAATGAACCACCAGATAACCTAAAAACTATAACACTAAATTTTACAGTCCATGATATTTTTTCTCAGTATTCATTTATGCATAATCTATATAATTTAGGTTTAATTAATGGAGATGATGTATTTGAAGAAGTATTAAAATTAGGCTTACTTGAATATTCGAGAAAGATGAAAAAAAACTACCCTATCTTTTTGTTAAATCACTAATTTAATTGTTTTGGAAATTTTAAATTTAATTGGGAGAGTAAAACCATTACTCACAAACGACATTGCCACTTTTGATAATGAGTTAAAAGATTTAGTTCAAAATAATAGATTTCTAGTGATTGGAGGTGCTGGTTCTATAGGACAAGCAGTTACGAAAGAAATATTTAAGCGCCATCCGAAAAAACTGCATGTGGTAGATATCAGTGAAAATAATTTGGTTGAGTTGGTGCGTGATATCAGAAGTTCTCTAGGTTATATTGATGGTGATTTTAGAACCTTTGCTTTAGATATTGCTTCACCTATTTACGATGCCTTCATCAAAGCTGATGGTGCTTATGATTATGTATTAAATTTATCAGCTTTGAAGCACGTTCGAAGCGAAAAAGATCCATTTACATTAATGAGAATGATTGAAGTAAATATCTTGAACACTTTAAAAACCATTCAACAAGCTAAAGATAAAGGCGTAAAAAAATATTTTTGTGTTTCAACAGATAAAGCGGCAAATCCTGTCAATATGATGGGAGCTTCTAAGCGAATCATGGAATTGTTTTTAATGAGAGAAAGTAAAACCATGCCAATTTCAACCGCTCGTTTTGCCAATGTTGCTTTTTCTGATGGTTCCTTATTGCATGGATTCAATCAAAGAATTCAAAAAAGACAGCCCATAGTGGCACCCAATGATATTAAAAGATATTTTGTAACCCCTCAAGAATCTGGGGAATTATGCTTAATGTCTTGTTTGTTGGGGGAAAATAAAGATATCTTTTTTCCAAAATTAAGTGAAGAATTACACCTCATTACCTTTGCAGAAATTGCAGTAAAATATTTGAAAGAGTTAGGTTTCGAAGCACATGAATGCAGTAGTGAAGAAGAAGCAAGAACATTAATTAAAACCCTACCACAAGAAGGGAAATGGCCTTGTTTTTTTACAAATAGTGATACAACGGGGGAGAAAGACTTTGAAGAGTTTTTCATGGATGGAGAGGTATTGGATATGTCTCGTTTCCAAAACTTAGGAATTGTAAAAAGCAGTCTTTCTTATGAAGATGAAAATTTAGATCATTTTTTACAGAAGATAAGTCAAATGATGGCGGAACAAAAATGGGAAAAATCAGAAATAGTAGATTTATTTCATCAAATGATTCCAGATTTTAATCATAAAGAAACAGGTAAATATTTAGATGCTAAAATGTAATGGATTGTGGATGCGTCGATTTGTTTAGTCGTCTTAAAGCCTTAATAGATATTTAGAATGAGAATATATGGTTTTGAAAAACTTGAAGTATGGCACGATGCTAAAAATCTAGCTGTTTTAGTTTATCAAATGACTGATTCATTGCCCAATACAGAGAAATTTGGTCTAGTCAATCAAATTAGACGAGCCATTATTTCTGTTTCATCTAATATTGCTGAGGGATCTTCAAGAAGTACAAAAAAAGATCAGGCTCATTTTTACACAATGGCTTACAGCAGTATGATAGAAGTTTTAAGTCAACTCCTTATTTCTTATGAATTGGGGTATGTAAGTAAACCTAAATTAGTTGAAGTGAGACAAGAGATTGAAAAAGTGACTAATAAATTAAATGCACTGAGAAATTCTTTAAATTTATAATTAACCATTTTGCCGATAGGTATGTTGTAGAGTCGAATTAACGACTCAACATCTCGACAAATAAACAAAAAAAATAAAGTGAGTTACTTTCAAAACAGTATAGATTTCATTCGAGAAAAATTTGCCACCAACGAGTTTATTCCCTTGCACGCTCCTGTGTTTTCAGGAAACGAGAAAAAATATGTTTTAGATACATTAGATTCTACTTTTGTTTCATCAGTAGGCGCTTATGTAGATCAAGCAGAACAAGTAATAGCTCAAATAAGTCAAACACAAAAAGCAGTAGCCGTAGTAAATGGAACCTCAGGTTTGCAAATAGCATTACAATTAGCAGGAGTACAAAGAGGGGATGAAGTGATTACTCAAGCCCTAACTTTTGTAGCCACTGCAAACGCCATTCATTATACGGGTGCAGAACCTATATTTATTGATGTAGACCTTGATACAATGGGGTTATCTCCTAAGGCAGTAGAAGAATTTTTACAGGAATTCGGGGAAAAAAGAGAAAATGGGACTTACAATAAAAAAACAGGTAAAAGAATAGCGGCTTGCGTTCCCATGCATACGTTTGGTTTTCCTGTTCATCTGGAAGAGTTAATTCGAGTAGCAGAGGAGTGGAATATCCCAATCGTTGAAGACGCAGCAGAATCTTTAGGAAGTTATTACAAAGGAAAGCACACGGGATCCTTCGGTAAATTAGGGGTGTTTTCATTTAATGGAAACAAAATAGTTACATGTGGTGGTGGTGGTATGATTGTTACCCAAGACGAAGAATTAGGGCAACTAGGAAAACACTTGACAACAACGGCTAAAGTGCCCCATCCGTACGAATATGTACATGATCAGGTAGGATATAATTTTAGAATGCCTAATTTGAATGCAGCTTTAATTTGTGCTCAATTGGAACAATTAGAAATGTTCTTAGCCAATAAAAGAGCATTAGCAACAGAATATGCCACTTTTTTTGAAGGGCAAGGAATGAAATTTAGAAAGGAATTAAAACATACAAAAGCCAATTATTGGCTCATGTGTTTAGAATTAGAGAATAGTAAAGAACGCAATGCATTTTTGAAGTTGTCTAATGAAAATAAAGTAATGACCAGACCCATTTGGCAACTGATGTATCGTTTGTCTATGTATCAACACTGTTATAGAGATGCACAAAAAAATGCGGAGTATTTAGAAGAAAGAATTGTAAATATACCAAGTAGTGTTAGAGGATAAAAAAGTATTATTATGGAATTTTATATAATAGGTAATGGTGGTCTTGCAAAAGAGATTTTGTTTTTATGCAAGGAAGTATACGGGACAATTGAAAATTTTGCGGGATTTATTGATTATAAGCCTGAGAATGATAACGTTATTTGTATGGGTGGGGTTTATCCTGTGATAGATGAGGATGAATTTCTTTTAACTAGAAATTATGGTTGTAATATTTTTCTAGGTGTTGGAGATCCTAAAAAAATATTGAAAATAGTTAATAAATTTAATGGTTATAAATTTCCAAATCTAATTCATCCAAATGTTGTAATGGATGAAAGTGTTAATCTTGGTTTTGGAAATATTATAACAGCAGGCTGTATTTTGACTGTAGATATAGTTTTGGGCAATTATAATATTGTTAACTTAAATACAACAATTGGTCACGATACAGAAATTCTTGATGGTAATATTATTAATCCCGGGTCTAATATTAGTGGGTCAGTCCATATTGGAAGTTCAAATCTTTTT
>JAYRDY010000102.1:0-7486 GCA_041909215.1 Cloacibacterium sp.
AAACTACAAACCCACATTACGAAAGTATGGAAGAAGAAATCTTCGGGCCTGTACTTACGATTTTTGTTTATGAAGATAAAGACTGGAAAAAAACACTAAAGTTAGTAGATGAAACTTCTCCTTATTCTTTAACAGGAGCTATCTTCGCACAAGACAGATATGCAATTAATGAAGCTGCAAAAGCATTAGAAAATGCAGCGGGTAACTTCTATATTAATGATAAACCAACAGGAGCAGTGGTTGGTCAACAACCTTTTGGTGGCGCCAGAGCTTCGGGAACTAACGATAAAGCAGGTTCTAAAATGAATCTTCTGCGTTGGGTTTCTGCAAGAAGTATTAAAGAAACATTTGTTTCGCCAACAGATTATAAATACCCTTTTTTAGGTTAATTTAAAAATATCAGAACAAAAAAGAGGCTGTCATAAAAAGACAGTCTTTTTTGTTTTCATTTGAAAAAAATATTGATTTTTCAGGTGTTACTTTTTAAGAAAGCCTGAAAAATTTAGTGAATTTTGAAGAATGATTTTTATAAAAGTACAAAAAAAGGCTATCTCACTTTTTGAGACAGCCTTTTTTAGTATATTTTGATGATTAATCTATCATGATATTATTCTGAACCTCGATAGATTCTTCGTGAATTGCCTTGAAAACTTTTTCTATAAATTCTTGAGACATACCCGTTTCTGAAGCTTTTTGGTTCGCATATTCTGTAATAACTTTCCAACGATCTGGTTGGAAGATTGCGATATTATTTTGCTTTTTAAGAGTACCAATTTTTTCAGAAATCTTCATTCTGCTAGAAAGCAAATTAATCAACTGAAAATCAATATCAGAAATTAAAGCTCTGTGCTTGCCCATTTCGTCATCAAAACCAGAAATATCAGAATTTCTAATTTGTAAACTACCTAACATATCTGCCAAAACTTCTGGCGTAATTTGCTGTGAAGCATCACTCCATGCTGCATCTGGATTAGGGTGAGACTCAATCATTGCACCTTCATAACCTACGTTGAAGGCTTCTTGCGTAACATCTTTCAATAAATCTCTTCTACCACAAATGTGAGAAGGATCTACAAACATTGGGATATTTGGATACTGATTTTTAAAATCTAAAGCAATTTGCCAATTCGGTACATTTCTGTATTTTGTTTTTTGGTAAGAAGAAAAACCTCTGTGAATTACGCCCAAGTTTTTAACATCTTGCCCAAGAAGTCTTTCAAGAGCGCCAATCCAAAGTGCTAAATCGGGGTTTACAGGATTTTTCACCAAAACAGGTTTGTTGGTACCTTTAAGAGCCACTGCAATTTCTTGAACGGTAAAAGGATTTACGGTAGAACGTGCACCAATCCAAAGAATATCTACATCTGCTTCTAGCGCTGCATAAACGTGATGTGCGTTGGCAACTTCTGTAGCTGTTTTAAAACCAAATTCGTCTTTTACTTTTTTTAGCCAATTAAGACCAATTACTCCTACTCCTTCAAAACCAAATGGTTTTGTTCTCGGCTTCCAAATTCCTGCTCTGAAAACGGGAACTTCTGCTCCACTTTCTTTTAATCTTTGTGCTGTTTCTAGCATTTGCGCTTCTGATTCTGCGCTACAAGGCCCCGCAATGATAAGCGGTGATGGAAATTCTTTAATCCAATCGTTCTGTAAATCTTTTAAGTCCATTCTACTTTAGCTTCTTCTGATTATTTAAAATAAAAACGCAATGTTGCGTTTTTAGAATACTTTAATTTTCTTCAAATATAAAAATTTTAATTAAATTTTATTTAACAATTTTGAAAAAATTAGATTTTATTACTAAAATTCAATTAAAATTCAAAAGAAAACATCAAAGTTATGCTTATTTACTTAAATATTTCTATATTTTCTTGGTTCAGTCTGTTCTCAATCCACAATTTTAATTTAGAGTCTTCTTCGTTTGTGAGCTTTTCTTTGGCCACATATATTAAAACATTTTTCTTTACTAAACTATCTCCTTCTGCAAACTGATTGTTGGAGACTGAAATTGCCTCTAATTTTGGCAGAACTATTTTCGCTTCCTTTAGTAATTGACTGTTATCAAAAGAATTACTTGCTAATTGTTGTTCTAGTTCTATAATTTTTTTATTCTTTTCATCATTCTTATTCACTTCATTCAGAATATCATTTTTTAAAAGATTGATGTTGTTTGAAGTGTTACTTTTTACCGTAAGAATAGTATTTTCGATACCAAAATTATTCAGTTCAGAATTTAGATTTTCAAGTTCTTCATCCGAGTAATTTTTGCTGAGCAAAGCAATTTCTATTTTTTTAGGATTAGAAGAAAAACTTACCTTTTTATAGACTAAAGTATATCCTTTATCAGTAATTTCTTTATCTAAAAAAAGATTTACCTGCTGTCTGAATTTTTGTTCCTGATATAATGAATACGCAAAATAAACACTTGGCACAAGAATCAGCACAGATACTATGGTTACTGCATTTTGAACTCTTTTTTTTCTCTTTTCATCCACAAAATTAATTGGTGGATATTTCAGATATTTTACAATTAAAAAAGTAGCAATCCCGATGAAAACACAATTTATAATATATAAAAATAATGCCCCAAAGAAAAATTTATAGTTTCCTGTGGCCAAACCGTATCCTGCTGTACAAAGCGGTGGCATTAAAGCGGTAGCAATAGCCACGCCAGGGATTGGATTTCCTTTTTCTACTCTAGTAATCGCAATTACGCCCACCAAACCACCAAAAAAGGCAATTAAAACATCATAAATATTGGGTGATGTTCTTGCCAAAAGCTCAGATTGTACTTCTTTGAAAGGGCTTAACCAAAAATAAATGCTAGAAACCAATAAACTTGCAATGGTTGCTACCAAAAGATTTTTAAGCGATTTTCTCAATAAAGCAAAATCAAAAACGCCAAGGGCAAAACCTGCGCCAACAATGGGTCCCATTAACGGAGAAATAAGCATTGCACCAATTATCACCGCTGTGGAATTTACGTTGAGCCCAATTGATGCTATAAAAACAGCCGCCATTAAAATCCATAAATTAGAGCCAGAAAAGGAAATGTTGTTTTTAACATTTTCTAATACGGTTTCTTTTTTTTCTTCTCCTTTATGTAAATCAAAAAATTTATTCATATTAACTTAAATCTAGTTTTAATAATTCATCTAAATCTTTCAGCACGGGGTTTATTTCTACAAATTTTTCAAAAATAGTACGTTTTGTTACAATTTCTTTTTTCAGAGTAACATCATTACTAAATTCTACTTCAATTTTGTAATTGTTGACTTTTCTTTTGAAATGATTGAAAAACTCCCCCTGAACCTTTTCGAATTCGGTTTTTACAGAATCTGAAGGATATAGAATATGAACTAAGTTTTCGTCTTTTTTATGAATTTTCAAAGTATTTACCGCATAAAAAAGAACTGTATCTTTTTTCTGTACATCATTGAGGAATATTTGCCATTCTCTTTGCAAATCCACCTCAGAGAAATGGTGTTCTGGTAAATTTTCTTCTTTTTTTACTTCTAAATGAAGCTCTTCTGTCTCTTTTTTGTTGAGGGCAGCATTAATGCTAAATTCAGAATTGATGATTTTTTTAGCGATAGGTTCTGTAATTTTCTTGACTGTTTTTTCAGGAATTTCATCAGAAACAGATGTTTTAGCAGTAACCTTTGGTTGCTCTGTCTTTTTTTCTACAGGCTTGGCTTTAAGAAGCGGCGCTAATATTAAGAACTTTTTTTTTTAACATCAGCACCCGTTGCAGTTAGACTTGCTAATTGCATCAACGCGATTTCTACTGTTAACCTAGGATTTTTAGAATTTTTATAGTTGATGTCTGCATGATTGCAGATTTCTATTGCATCAATTAATTGCTGAGCGTTCCATTTTTGTGCTTGTTCTGCATATTTGGCTTTTGTTTTTTCACCAACTTCTATCAAAGCTAATGTAGAAGCATTTTGCGCCATCATTAAATCTCTGAAATGACTGCCTAAACCTGCTATAAAAATATGCGGATCGAACCCTTTTTTTACAATTTCGTTAAAAGCACCTAAAATTGAAGGAATATTGTTTTCTTTAGCAAAATCTACAATAGTAAGATACTGATCGTAATCTAAAATATTAAGAACTTCTGCCGCTTTAGCAAGCGTAATATTCTTTTGGGTAAAAGTCGCTAATCTATCAAAAATAGAAAGAGCATCTCTTAAAGCACCATCTGCTTTTTGGGCGATAAGAAACAAAGCATCATCTTCGTAAGTTACGCCTTCTTTATCTGCAATTTTTCTCAAGTGCTCTTGTATATCTTCAATCGTAATTCTCTTGAAGTCATAAATTTGGCATCTCGATAAAATGGTTGGGATAATCTTATGTTTTTCCGTAGTTGCAAGTATGAAAATAGCGTGTGCAGGTGGTTCTTCTAGTGTTTTAAGAAAAGCATTAAAAGCTGCTGCAGAAAGCATATGCACCTCGTCTATAATATAGACTTTGAATTTCCCAACCTGTGGCGCAAAACGAACTTGGTCTATCAGTTCTCTGATGTCATCCACAGAGTTATTAGAAGCGGCATCTAACTCATAAATGTTAAATGCAAAACCACTATCGTCTGAAGCACCAGATTTTTCGTTAATCTTTCTGGCTAAAATTCTGGCACACGTTGTTTTACCAACACCTCTTGGCCCACAAAATAGTAGTGCCTGAGCAAGTTGATTGTTATCAATGGCGTGTTCTAAAGTATCGGTTACGTGAGATTGCCCAACAACAGTATCAAACTCTTGCGGACGGTATTTTCTAGCGGATACAATAAAATTTTCCATTGGTCAAAAATAGGGAAATTAATGTTATTTAAAAAAAATATGTTGTAAAAGTTTTCAACAAAAAAACGCCGCTTAAAAGCGACGTTTAGTATTTTCAATAGAAAAATAATTATTTATTATTCTTACAATCAATGCCTTGTGCTTCACATTCTTGCATACATTCTTCTGTACAAGAAGTCATTTTTGCACAATTTATATTGCTTGCTTTATCACAACAACTGCTGGAACTTGCTGCTGTAGTTTTAGTTACAGCTTTCTGTAAAACTTCAATTTTATCTTTTCTGTCTTGTTGAATTTTTTCAGCAAAAACTTTCGCCAAAGTTGGCGCTATAACCAACGATACAATAGACATCAATTTAATTAAAATATTCATAGAAGGGCCTGATGTGTCTTTAAACGGATCACCAACAGTATCTCCTGTAACAGATGCTTTGTGCATTTCAGAACCTTTATAATGTGTCTCACCTTTTACTTCAACACCTTTTTCAAAAGATTTTTTGGCATTATCCCAAGCTCCACCTGCGTTATTTTGGAACATCCCAAGAAGAACGCCACTGGCAGTAGCCCCAGCCAAGAAACCACCCAACACTTCTGGCCCCCAAATAAAACCTATTAAAATTGGAGTTACAATAGCCACAGAACCTGGTAATAACATCTTCTTAATTGAAGCATCTGTTGAAATTGCAACGCACTTATCATACTCTGGTTTTCCTGTTCCTTCTAAAATTCCTGGTATTTCTTTGAACTGTCGTCTCACTTCTTCCACCATCGCCATTGCAGCCTTGCCCACAGCATTAATCGCTAATGATGAAAATATAAACGGTATCATCGCACCGATAAACAACCCTGAAAGTACATCAGCTTTATAAATATCAATCCCATCAATGCCTGCAATCCCAACAAAAGCGGCAAATAATGCCAGTGCTGTTAGCGCAGCCGATGCAATTGCGAAACCTTTACCCGTTGCCGCTGTAGTATTACCTACTGCATCTAAAATATCTGTTCTTTCTCTTACTTCTTTGGGCAGTTCACTCATTTCTGCTATACCTCCTGCGTTATCTGCAATTGGCCCAAAAGCATCAATAGCTAATTGCATGGCTGTAGTAGCCATCATCCCAGCTGCTGCAATAGCCACACCATACAAACCAGCACATAAATACGAACCCCAAATTCCTGCAGCTAAAACCATCATTGGGAATAAAGTAGATTCCATACCCACAGAAATACCTCCAATAATATTAGTGGCATGCCCTGTAGAAGACTGGTTAATAATGCTTCTTACCGGTCTTTTGCCCATTGCAGTGTAATATTCTGTAATGAAACTCATTAAAGTACCCACAACCAAGCCTACCATTATTGCACCAAAAACGCCAAGTTTAGTGAATTCAAAACCCCTTAGAACCATATTTTCAGGCAATAAATAGTTTACCAAAAAATAGGAAAATATAGCTGTTAAAACAATACTGCCCCAATTCCCAAGATTCAATGCTTTTTGAACCTTTGCTGTTGTATCTTCTGTTGTGTCTGAAACTTTCACAAAGAAAGTCCCTATCATTGAAAAAATAATTCCTAATCCTGCAATTAACATTGGGAGCAAAATTGGAGCAAAACCTCCATAATTATCAATTGATTCTGTTTCTCGTCCTAAAACCATAGTTGCTAAAACCGTTGCTACATAAGAGCCGAAAAGGTCTGCTCCCATACCAGCAACGTCACCTACATTATCCCCTACATTATCTGCAATAGTAGCTGGGTTTCTAGGATCATCTTCAGGAATACCCGCTTCTACTTTACCCACTAAATCTGCACCAACATCTGCCGCTTTGGTATAAATACCACCACCAACTCTTGCAAAGAGTGCAATAGATTCTGCTCCCAAAGAAAAACCTGTAAGAATCTCGATGGTTCTTTCCATTGCAATGCTATCCACGTTAGAATCTGGAGCAAATATTTGTTTAATGATTAAAAATAGCGCTCCTAAGCCCAATACGGCCAATCCTGCAACGCCCATCCCCATAACAGAACCTCCTGTAAAAGATACTTTTAAAGCTTTAGAAAGTGATGTTTTGGCTGCTTCTGCTGTTCTTACGTTAGATTTGGTAGCTATCCTCATCCCAATATAACCTGCTGTTGCACTGAAAACAGCTCCCAAAATAAAGGCAATACCTATACTCCAATGAGAATTGGCATTGCTAGCGCCCATAATGCCTAGTAAAATTGCTACTACGATTACGAAATAAGCAAGAATACGATATTCTGCCTTCAAAAAGGCCATTGCACCGTCTGCAATATGACCGCTAATGGTTTGCATTTTCTCATTACCTGCTGGTTGCTTGCTTACCCAAGAACTTTTAATAAAGGTGTAGAAAAGCGCAATGAGACCAAAAGCTGGAATCAAATAAAATAGTGAATTCATAAATTAATTTTTTGTTAAGATTTGGTTGCCCTAAATTAATAAATTCTTTTACATAAAATCAAAAATGATATATATCATCTATTAAAAATGATTTATATCTTCATTTAAAAAAAATCAAATAAAAAAGTCGAACCTTTCGTCTAGTCATGGTCGGAAGATTTTTCTTCCGACTTTTTTATACTGTAATATTGAAAAAAAATAGACTTAACACGTTGATTTCCAGTTTTTTATTTTGTTTTTATTGTAAAAATTTTGTATCTTTATCGCT
>JAYRDY010000103.1:0-7459 GCA_041909215.1 Cloacibacterium sp.
TTCATCTTTAATTTCGGTTTTTAATCAATAAATTTCCTGTGAGCACTCTACCATCTGATAGTTTGATGACATAGAAATAATTATCGGTCGGTAAAGGTCTACCTGCTAATTTCCCATTCCATTCAAATGAAGAGGCAATCACGGTTTGAAGCACAATTTCACCATGACGATTAAATACTTGTACAGTAGAACCTTTATAAACTTCTATACCCTCTATTTTCCATGTATCATTCACGTGGTCATCATTAGGAGTTATAACGTGAGGAATATCAAAAATAGTAAAAGAACCTTGAGTAATGCTGCAAATTTTACCTTTAATTCTTACATATACAGAGTGTACTCCATTATTTAAATTAGAGAATAGGTTGTTATTTTGCCAATGAATTCCATCTAAAGAATATTCATAAGCATTATTAGATTCCATGATGATAATCGCGGTATCATTCGTAATATTAATCGTGGCAATTTTCGGAATCACAGGGGAAATAATTTGAGTAGAAGTTCTAAAACTACAACCTGAAGCATTGGTAACTTTTACCGAATAATTTCCAGTATTTGTAGGCTTAATCCATTGTTGGTCACTGTAGAATTTACCATTATAGGTCCATTCGTATTGTGAATATCCACTTCCTGCATCGAGGGTGATGTCATTAACAGAGCAAAGTTCTATTTCTTTCGGTAATTCCACCGTTGGAACTTCATTCAAAATGAATGAAAGTTTCACCATTTTATCACAGCCTTTAGAAGTAGAAATATTAACAAAGATATCTGTATTTCCTAAAGCGATAGAATATGTAGAAATCGTAGAGATAACTTGCATTTTGGCATCATAATATTTGAATTGATATCCAGAAGTATTCGCCAAAAGTTTAGATTCATATTGAGTAAGATTGATGACTTCTTTTTTGTCATTTCCTAAGTCACAGAGTTTTTCCACATAATCATTGGCCACAATAGTAGACGTAACTAGACTCACCGTAACAGGAGTTCTGCTCACACTTTCACAATTATTAAGCGTTTGCGTGGCATAATAAGTTTTAGCATTTTCCAAAACGGTAGAACTAGACAGTAGATTTCCGCCAGAAACAGCATCGTACCATTTTATTTGATTTCCTGTAATAGTAATTTTACTTAGGTTGGCATTTTCACTGATGCAGAAAGTCTGAGTAGCATCAGAACTTGGCGCAGGAGTTTGAAAAATAATTACTGAAACTGGAATTCTCTCTCCTTCACAATCCCCTATTTTCTGTGAAACGTAATACGTATTGCCGTTAGTTAAAAGAGTATTCACATTTAGAACATTTCCCCCAGTCAAAGAATCGTACCAAGTAAGTTGACTTCCTGTAGCTAAAAGATTAGAAATTTTTGCATTTTCTTGAATACAAAATTCTTGTTTTGATGGTGCCGTTGGTTTTGGTGTTGGATTTACAAAGATGTCAATGGTCACTTCTGTCACTTCCGAAATACAACCTTTACTGTTTTGAATTAAAATTTTGTATTGGTTCGGACTCAGATTTTTAAAAATATTTGAAGTTTGCCAAGTGAGACCATTGTCAATACTGAATTTTGCGCCAGAATTGGTTACGGTAATACTTGCACTAGCATTTAAACAATCTATTTGTTGCACACTAACTGTTGGCAATGGCGGATAATCCGTAGGTTTATTAATAGTAACACTTACTGCATTAGATTCGCAACCTGTGGCGTTTTTTACTTTAATCAAATAAGTTCCAGGAGCTAAATTTCCTGAAGATGGATTGGTAGAATACGTTTTTCCATCATCAAAACTATATTCAGCAGCAGAATCGGTAATCGTAATGCTTCCAAATGCATTCATACATGACAAAGGTTGACTTACCGTATATTTTGGAGCCTTCGGTGCATCTGAAGGAGCATTAATAACTACTAAAACTTTTTCAGATGGACAATCTGCACCAATTTTTATTCTTAAATAATAACTACCACTTGGTAATGACATGGAAGAAGTGTTTACCCAAGTTTTACCATCATCAAAACTATATTCATTAGCTGTAGTGGTAATTTTAATGGAACCTATATTAGAGCTACATCCTGTAGGATGAGTAACGATAAATTTTGGCGTTTCTGTTATATTGGGCTTAGCAATAACCGTTACCGAAGAAATGAAAGAAATACATCCTGCAGCATCTTTAATCATCAAATCATACGTTCCTGGACCAAGATTTTTAGCCACATTAGAAGTAGAAAAAGTAACGCCTTTATCAAAACTATAAAGCGCTCCAGAAGTAGTAATGGTAATGCTTCCAAGAGGATTACTACAGTCTGGTTGAGCCACTGTATACTCTGGAGCTGGCAAATCTGAAGGTTTCTGAATGATTACTTTTTGGGCTTCAGAAGTACATCCGTTTTTACTTCTGTATTTTATGTAATAAGTTCCGGGAAGTAAATCTGTTTTAGTATTTCCATAGATATAACTCAAGCCATTGTCAAAACTATAGCTGTCACCATCAGAAGTAATGGCAATACTTCCCGTAGAAACACTACAGGTAGGCTGTGTTGCAGTATATGTAGGTGCAGCAATAAGAACTCCAGAATCTAAATTGACTACAGTGGTGAGAGATTCACAACTGTAAGAATTTGATTTTATTTTGATGATATAAGTTCCTGCTCCTAAATTGGTTTTGGTATTGACGGAAGACCAACTGGCTCCATCGTTAAAACTATAGCTGGAAGCAGTGGTATTAATGGTAATACTTCCATCGGTAACACCACAAGCCGAAGGCTGTTTCACTGTAACTAAAGGAGCTGCAGGAATAGATGGCGGAGTATTCACATAAGTATATGTTGCATCAGATATACAACCTTGTGCATTTTTAGTTAAAATATAATAACTACCTGCTGATAAATTGGTCTTAGTATTATCAGTAGTCCATGTTTTTCCATTATCATAACTGTATTGGTCTGCTGGAGTGTTTACATAAATAGTTCCGTATGGATTGCTACAAGTAGGTTGCACTACACTTACTCTTGGAGATTGTGTTAAATATTTTTGAATATATACGTAATAAGGATAAGATACACATCCTAAATCATTTTTGATAACAATAGAATAACCTCCAGGAGTAGGCGCTGTGAGTATAGGATTCGTTGTAAAAGTTTTTCCTCCATCAAAACTATATTGTGAAGCAGAAGTCCCTATACTGATACTTCCACTTTTACCACAACTAGGCTGAACTACTTTTATTAAAGGTTTTGGTAAGAAATATTCTTTAATGTTTACAGACAAGCCATAAGGATAAGAAGTGCAGCCTTTAGCATTTTTGATAACAATGTTATAGTAGCCACTCTTAAGTCCGGTTAATTTAGGATTAGTCGTCCAAGTATTTCCTCCATCAAAACTATATTGGTCTGCAACAGTAGCAATGGTAATAGAACCAGTATTTCCACAAGTAGGTTGCACTACAGAATAATCTGGTCTATCTAAATAAAACTCATTGAGGGAAACACTTGAATAATATGAGGTACAACCTAAACTATTTTTTATTCTTGGGTTATAATATCCTGCTTTTAGATTGGTAAAAGTATTAGAAGTACTCCAGGTATTACCACCATCTACACTATAAAAATCCGAAGTTGTTGTAAAGGTAATACTGCCACCTACTCCACAAGTGGGCTGCGTAGAGGTAAATTTAGGTTCTGGCAAGTAAAATTCTTTTAGATAAACAATATTTTGATTAGAAATACAATCGTTTTTATCTTTGGTCTGAACATAATAATAGCCAGGTTGTAAATTGGTAAAAGTATTGCTTGTAACCCAAGTGTTACCCCTATTAATACTATAAAACTCTGCAACTGTATTAATAACAATGCTGCCATTAGTCCCACAAGAAGGTTGGGTAACGGTAACTTTTGGCATGTATGAATTTTTTGAATCTAAATAAACATATTGTGTTTCAGATATACATCCATTTTTATTTTTAATCACAAGATAATAATAACCTTCTTTAAGTGGACTAAATACGGGATTAGTACTCCAAGTATAGCCACCATCAATACTATAAGAATCTGCAACGGTATTAAATTTTATACTTCCGATATTACCACAACTAGGATTAGTAACATCATAATCTGGTACAGGTAACTTGGACTCACTAATATAAATATATACAATCTGAGACATACATCCATTTGCAGATTTTATACGCAATGAATAAGTGGTACTGGAACTTATATTATTGATAGTATTACTGCTGCTCCAAGTATTACCACCGTCAAAACTGTATTCTTTAGCAACTGTATTGATTGTGATACTTCCTTTGGTATCACAGGTAGGCTGTACTACGGTATAATCCGCTAATGGAATAACTGGATTATCTAGATAAACATTATTTTCTTGCGAAATACAACCTAAATTATTTTTAACGAGTACTTGATAAGAACCAGGAGGTAAACTTTTTTGATTAACCGTAGTCCAAGTGGCTCCTCCATCAAAACTATAAAAATCATTTAAAGTATTTACGGTGATAGTTCCATTAGTAGTACAAGTAGGCTGAACTAAAGTTATCTGAGGATAATCTAAGTATGGGGTGTTAATGTAAGCCCAATTCTTTTGAGACAAACAGCCATTTTCATCTTTTACTTGAATTTGATAGCTCCCTGGTTTTAAATCATCTTTTTGATTGGTTGTAATCCAAGTGACACCTCCATCAAAACTAAATTCTTTTCCTGGCGTATTGATAATAATACTTCCTCCTGTACCACAAACAGGTTGTATAATTTCATAGTCAGGATACATATCAGAATAATCATTCAAATAAACATATTGATAGTCTGATAAACATCCTAAATTATTTTTAAAAGCAATAGAATAGGTTCCCGGAGAAAGATTGCTAAGAGTATTGCTGGTAACCCAAGTTGCACCTCCATCAAAAGTATATAAATCTCCTTGATTTTCTATAGTAATAGAACCTTTAGTAGTACATGCAGGCCTTACAAAACTATATTGTGGATAACCTAAAGATACCCCATTAATATAAACATTATTAATGTAAGACAGACAACCATTGATATCCTTAGTCATAATTTTATAAATACCAGGATCTAGACCATCTTGTGTGTTACTACTTCCCCAAGTTGCTCCACCATCAAAACTATAATAAGCAGCGGATGTTGTAATGGTAATGCTTCCTTTATCTCCACAAAAAAGAGGATTTTTATAGGTGTAATTGGGAAAGGTAGATGCAGGCAAAACGATGGTCACGACTTGTGCGTAAGAAATACAGCCATTCACTGTTTTTACTTTTACTTTATACGTTCCGGGAGATACATTAGACCATGTATTGTTCTTAACCCAAGTAACTCCATTGTCAAAACTGTATTCAGAAGCAGCTGAAGTCACTTTTATTTCACCAGTAGAACTATTACAGCTCGGTTGTTTCACTTCTAAGGTAGGCAAAACTGCGGTTTGAGACGTCTCTATCACTACGCTTCCCGTATTGACACATCCATACGAATCGGTTACCGTAACACTATATGTACCAATAGCGTTTACCGTAATGCTCTGAGTCTTTTCGCCAGTGCTCCATAGATATGAACTTCCTGCAGATGCAGTAAGAACAGTACTTCCTGAACAAACATTAAGTATCCCAGAAATATTTACGGTAGGGTTTTTAACCTCTACATTGGCATGAATGATTTTAAAACAACTCTCACTCTTATTAACTCTTACATAGATAGTAGCTGAAGGAGAATTAAAACTGGTGTAATTGGTTATACTGTTAATATTAGAAAAAGCATCATTGTAATTTTTAAAGTAGCTAAAACTTAGCCCAGAACTTGAGGAAACCAATTTACTCTCTAAATCCGTTAAGTTGAATATTTCCGTACCATCTCCATTGGTATCACATCGATATATTTTTGCGCTTTGTAAATCAATAGTACAGTCTGAGCTACAGTTCATAAAAGAAATATCCCAACCAGGATTTGCATCTGGATCATTGGCAGAGCCAAATTTAGTACCACTACAAGTTGTTCCAGAAATATCATATTCTACTACTGCACCTACATTATAATTAGCACTGGTAACATTAGGGAAATCAGAGGCATTGAGATTAAAACAAAACTTCTTATTCACTTGGTCATGTGTACTAGGAACAGAGGAGCTATAGATGATTTTATTGCTTGAATCGTACAGATTTAAAGTAATTTTTTTAACTGTAGCGCTTATTCCTCCCGAATTAGGAATGGTATAAGATCCACAAACGCTTACTGGAGTGGTAGGACAGATTTTATTTAGAGGGTCTAGTTCTACAGTACCTTGTACATTTTCATTAGAATGCAAAAAACAAATATCATCGATATAAGCATATCCAAAATGTCCCATCAAACCACATCTTGAAGCTATAAACTCAACGGTGAATTCTTCATTATTAGGAATCGCGGAAATATCTAGCATACCAGACTGCCAATTGGCGGTATATAAAGTTACATAGCTACTTCCTCCGTCTGGAATTTTGGTGTAAATACAGTTTTTCTCGTCACCAGTTAAACAAAATTCACTTACTACTTCCCTATTTTTATTGAGAACTCTGGCTTTAAAGAAAGGCTGATTATCTTTGTGACCACTATCATAAACCGTTTGTAAAACAACTTTAAAATTAAATTTTAAGAAATTTTCATTATTCGTTTTATATCTTTTTCCTTGTACAGAAGAACTCATGCTGTACGAATCGGAGTAATTCACTTTTAGTGCATATTGGTCAAATGCTTTAATATCTCCTATATACTTATCAATATAATTAGCAGGAACCGTAGTCGCCATAATATTAGTGTTGTTAGGATCAAAAATATTGATGTTTTGATCAGCAACATTGGTAATGGCTTTACATTCTGTAGGTCCTGATTGATCACCTGTAGTATATAAAAAATGTTTAAGATGAGTATTTCCTGCGGTAGTTTCATGCTGCTCAAATCCTCCGTTAGAACACATTTCTACTGCGGTTTGTGCTGCGCTAGTTTTAGAGATTTTTTTTTGCGCTTGAGCCATTGCACTTCTCCTTTTGGCAATAATACTTTCGATGAGTCGAGGATTGGTAATGATTTTACCATTCGCATCATCATAAATTTTAGGAACAGAAATTTCTGGGGAATTTTGAGCAAAAGTTTCTTTTGAAACAAATAAAGAAAAAAAGAGGACTAAGGAATAAAAATACTTCATAAGAAAACACTTATTTCAAGTGATAAAAAATAAAAATGGTTATTAGATGAAAAAAAATGGAAGAAAATTCCATTGCAATAATGATAGAAATAAAAATTTATGTGAGCTTTTTATGGAGCCATTTCATGATAATTTGTTGATTAGTTTTTAAAATAATTGATAATTGGTATGAAAAACACAAATGAGAAATTACCCTTAAAAATAGATGAATTTCAAGTCCTAAATATACATTTTTTTACCAGTATTTCATTAATTTTTAGAGCA
>JAYRDY010000104.1:0-7450 GCA_041909215.1 Cloacibacterium sp.
CTGCTCAATACAAAGAGTCTTCCAAAGAACTTACTACAAAACTTTCGGAAATAGAAACTTCGTTGCTTAATATTTTATACCAAATTCCAAATATTCCTTATCATTTGGTTAAAGCTGGTGTTTCTGCTGATGATAACGAAATCGTTTATCAATCTCACGAAGTTCATGGATTGGGAGAAGGTGCTATTCCGCATTGGGAATTGGCAAAGAAATATAATTTAATTGATTTTGAATTAGGCGTAAAAATCGCAGGCGCTGGTTTCCCCGTTTATTTAGGTAAAGGAGCAAGATTACAAAGAGCTTTGGTTCAGTATTTCTTAGATAAAAATACAGATGCTGGTTATTTGGAAGTCAATCCGCCTCATGTTGTAAATGAAGCTTCTGGTTATGGAACCGGACAATTGCCTGATAAAGAAGGACAAATGTATCATGTTGGGATTGATGATTTATATTTAATTCCAACTGCAGAAGTTCCCGTAACGAATATTTATAGAGATGTAATTCTAGACGAAAAAGATTTGCCAATTAAGAACACTGCATTCTCACAATGTTATAGAAGAGAAGCGGGAAGTTATGGAGCTCACGTTCGTGGTTTGAACAGATTGCATCAATTCGAAAAAGTAGAGATTGTAAGAATTGAAAAACCTGAAAATTCTTATGCTGCTTTAGAAGAAATGGTAGCGCATGTAAAATCTATTTTAGAAGATTTAGAATTGCCGTTTAGAATTTTAAGATTGTGTGGTGGCGACCAAGGTTTCACCTCTGCGATGACTTATGATTTCGAAGTTTGGAGTGCAGCGCAAGAAAAATGGTTAGAAGTTTCTTCGGTTTCTAATTTTGAAACTTTCCAGGCGAATCGTTTAAAATGCAGATTCAAAGGAGACGGAAAAACGCAACTAGCTCATACATTAAACGGTTCTGCAATGGCTTTACCAAGAATTATGGCTGCTTTGTTAGAAAATAATCAGGTTGATGGCGGTATTAAATTGCCTAAAAAGATTGCAGAATACGCAAGATTTGAAATGATTAATTAAAAAAATCCAAAAAGATTTCAAAATAAAGAACCACCGAAATTTCGGTGGTTTTTGTTTTTATTCAGTTATAATTTCAATTTTAGGATCAGCATTTTGGAGTTTTATAGAATCATCAAACAAATCTTCAAAAGAAAAAGACATATCAATCGTGTAATCATCAATTTGCTTTATCCAATCGTGTTTACCAGTAATCGATTTAATTTTAGTTTCAAATTTTATTTGGTTGGTAAATTTCATATTCATCATCTTCATCATTGCTTTTGTTTGTTCTAAAGTTTGCTTAACGTCTTTTATTTCTTCTTTATCTCCTTCATTTCTATCTTTTTCTTTCAGTTTTAATTCTAACGCTTTAGAAAAATCTTTAGGATTAAAATATTCTGTATCTAAAGATAATTTTTTACCATCCCAAAAGGTTTTATCGGAACTTGTTGCATTTAAAAAATTGTTAGCTTGAGAGCCTTTGTAAAAATTTTTCATTTCTTGTTGAGAAATACGATCGAATTTCATAGAAATTCCTTTCATATCTTTTCCGTCGTAGTTAGACTTAATAAACATTTTTTTGAATAGTTTAATGCTGTCTTCGTCTTTCGGTAATTTTTTGCCTGTTTTTGTAGATTCTTCTTGCATAAATTGGTACATATTGGTCCAATCTTTAGGAAACAATTCTAATTCTTTTAATTTGTTGCCTTCAGAAGCAGAGTCCTTCAGCATTCCTTTCGTTAATGCAAGTGCATCTTTCATATCAATATCCATTAACATGCTGGTTGAATTATCTTTGTGATAAGTCGTTACAGAGTTAATTGTACAAGAAGTAAGTGTTAATAAAGAAATTATTAACCATAAGAAATTTTTTTTCATGATTTTGTGTTTATTATTGAGGTGTAAATTTAATGAAAAAATTAATGACAGTTTTGGTCTGAACCTTGTTCTGTGTTCATGTGTTTTTCAACCTTTAGAGCTTCTTTTTTAGGGGAAATATAAGGAATGCCTAACTCTAATCCTCTAAGAATGAATAAACCACCTAAAACGAGCATGAAAATTGGGATAAATTTTAGAATTTTAGTTCTTGTTGCGGTATTGATTAAATTACCAAAAAGAACTATTGCAAACATAAAAGGAAAAGTACCCAATCCGAAAATTGCCATAAAAGTAGCGCTCTGCCAAATTCCTCCTGCGGCTAAACTTGCAGTAAGTGCCATATAAACCATTCCGCAAGGTAAAAATCCGTTGAGAATACCTGTTAGAAATCTTGAAGAATAATCTGATTTTTGAAGGAGTTTTCCTAAGTTTATTTTAACTTTTAGTAAAGCATTATTAATTGCAGGTATTTTAGAAGCAAAGTCGCCCCCGAAAGAAAAAAGTGCCATAATAATTAATAAAACACCTGCGAAAATACTGATGTATTTTTGAAAACCTGCCATTTGGAAACCTTCACCTACAATTCCTACAATTGCTCCTAGGAAAGTGTAGGTGATGATTCTGCCCAATTGATAAGTAAAGTTTTGTAAATGGAAATTTACTTGCTGTTGCTTCGATAAACCTAGCGATAACGCAATGGGACCACACATGCCAATGCAGTGAAAGCCAGATGCAAAACCTAAACCTAAAGCAGCAAGAAAAAGTGTTATTTCCATACTACGTCATAATCTACTTGATAATCTTTTTTATTTAAAGTCCATTTCACTTTTAGCGTGTAGTTTCCTGCTTCTAAAAAACTTTTAGGAATTATGAAGCTTTTATCTGCACTTAACTCTACAGAGCCATATTTGTCTTTAGTCTCATCATTAGTTCTGTATAGATGATATTTAACTTTAGATGTTTCGTTTACAGCATCCTTAGGGAAGGTTATTTTTATACCTTCTGGTAATTGTGCAAACTGTGGCTTTTGTAGAAGATTATCTGCATTGTTTTTAGCATCAATAACTTTTTGATAAGATAATTCGTCTTCATAATAATTTTCTGATACTAAATCTGAGGTATCGTTTCCATTAGGGAATAGAATTTTTGCTCCAAAAAAGATGATGCCAAGAATAAGTATCATAAAGCTACCAAGAGCTACGATAACACCATGTCCCCAAGTGAATTTTTTCATGTAAATTTTTGTTTAAAATTGCATTTTGAAAGGTCCTTCGAAATTGGTTTCGAAGGTGTCTAAAAGTTTCCCTTTAGAATCATAAACGCCAAATGTAACTTTTTGTTTTGGACTGTTGATTTCTTTTTCAGGAAAATCAACATTTACAGTTCCTTTGATGAGTTTATCACGTTTCAATAAAATGGTATTATTACCACTGAAAACAACTTCCCCGTGACTAGGATTTATTACTTTTATGGTAACAGAAAGATCTTTGTTCGTTTTATTTAAGAAAGTATAATTATACGTGTTGCTAATTTTACCGTTATTGATGTAGAATGTGCTACCAGCTGGTTTAATAAATTTTGCCTCCATTGCACCTCTATTGTTTAATAAGAAGCCAAGAACACCAACTAATGCAATTAATACAACAGTGTAAGCCTTCATTCTGTTGGTGAATTTAAATTTTTCACCTTTTTCTATTTCATCTTGTGTAGCATATCTAATGAGACCTTTTGGGAGGCCGGTTTTTTCCATTACCTCGTCGCAAGCATCAATACACATGGTACAGTTAATGCATTCTAATTGCTGACCATTTCTAATATCAATACCAGTTGGACAAACAACTACACATTGGTTACAATCTATACAATCTCCTTTACCTGCGGCTTTTCTGTCTTCGCCTTTTCTCCATCTTGATCTGTTTTCGCCTCGTCTGAAATCGTAAAAAACGTTTACGGTTTCTTTATCAATTAGTACACCTTGTAATCTACCGTAAGGACAAACAATGGTACAAACTTGTTCTCTAAACCAAGCAAAAACAAAATAGAATAGAGCAGTGAAAATAAGCATTACAAGGAAGTTGGTAGGATATTCTATAGGTCCTCCTTTCATAATTTTGAGAACTTCTTCATAACCCACGATGTACATAAACATCCAGTGTGTAATAATAGCTGAAATGATGATGTAGATTGTCCATTTTAGAACTCTTTTTCTAATTTTTTCACCATTCCATGGTTGGTTGTCTAGTTTTATTTGTTTGTTTCTGTCTCCTTCAATCCAGAATTCTATTTTTCTGAAAACACCTTCCATAAAAATAGTTTGTGGGCAAATCCAACCGCAGAATATTCTACCGAATACTACTGTAAAAAGAATAATGAAAACTAATGAAGTAATGGCACCTAAAGCAAGAATAAAGAAATCTTGCGGATAAAAAGGTTGTCCTAGGATAAAGAATTCCCTATCAAGTATATTAATTTTAAGAAAAGGATTTCCGTTTATTTTAATAAAGGGAATAATAAAAAAAACAGCTAATAAAAACAGTGTAACTATGTTCCTGTAATTGGTAAACTTGCCTTTAGGTTTTTTGGGATAAACCCATTTTCTTGTTCCAGTTTGCTCTATTGTAGCAACAGAGTCTCTAAAAGATTCAGCTTGTATTACTTGTCCAGCTTCTAGTTGTTGTTCGTCTTTATTAGCCATTTTTATTATTTTATTTATTATAAAAATTAACTTTTCATATTTTTATAACAAATATAGTATTTTTTTGTCAAACTATTTTTCCCAGTTTGCTTTTGTACCTTGTGGTGCAGCACCTCCAGTAGCATCTGGTAACTCTTGATTGATGTGGTAAACATAAGCAGCAACTTTTTCTATATCGTTACCGTTAAGTACACCATTTTTACCGAATGCTTGCATTGTAGGGTTGTTTTGACTTCCGTTTTCAACCATGTGGAATAGATTTTTGAATAATGTTTTTTCAGGTTGGTTGATCCAGAAATCATCTGTTAAGTTTGGTCCAATACCTCCTTTACCACCTTCACTGTGACAAGATACACAGTTGGTTTTGAAAATTTGCTCTCCTTCAGCAATATTATCTGCATTGTATTTTGCAGTTTCTATAGTTGCTTTAGGTGTAACAGCATCATGAGCAGCAATATCTGCTAATTGTTGCTTATGTTCTGCTTCATACTCTTTATCTGGGTGAGCGAAATCTGATACAGAATATGCAATAAGATAAACTACAGCATAAACTATTCCGAAGTAGAATAAACCTAACCACCATTTTGGCAATTGATTGTCTAATTCTTGAATGCCATCAAAACCATGGTCGATAAGGATGTCTTTTTCTTCTACATCAGATTGCTTTTTGAAAGCACTGTCATATAATCTTTTGAAATATGGGATTTCTTTCTCTTTTAAGAAAGTAGCTCTTTCTTCTTCAGACATTAATTTGAATCTTTCGTTTTCTGCTAATGCACCAATAGCGTTGTAGATAAATGCTAATACACCACCGATAACGATTGTTCCCCAGAAATAAGGAGAAGAGAAGAAAGATGTATTTTGGATAAACATGTAAAATATAAATGCTAATGTAAAAAAGATTAGTAATATATTTACAAATACGGGTGTTCTATGTTTCATGATATTTTAATTTTAGAACTTATAAATTATTATCATCTTCAAAAGGTGCTCTTTCAACATCACTGTAATGTTTTTTTGGTCTAGTTACGATATAAAAAACTGTAGAAACAAAAAACAGTATAAATATTGTCATTGCTATAACAGAATATAAACCTGTGTTTTCTATATTGGCTAGAATATCCTTAAAATTACTTGGTATCATGTTGAAAAAGCTCCTTTATATAAGATTATTAATTAATTACTTGCAGTTTTTACTTCAGATGTTTTGATATCTGTTCCTAATCTTTGTAGGTAAGCAATAAGTGCAACAATTTCTCTCTTTTCTACAGGTACAAACTCGGTTCCTTGTTTAGCTTTTTGTTCGTCAAAAGCTTTTTTGATTTCTGGGTCACCAGAGTAAATTCCTTGTACAATTTTAGCAGCTTGTTCATCTACTAATTTATCAACATTGTTGATTTCTTCATCTGAATATGGTGCTCCAAAAACATTTTTAAGTAAAGATATTTTATCTTTAGTTTGAGTTCTGTCTAATTCGTTATAGATTAGCCATGGGTATCTTGGCATGATGGAACCTGGAGAAGTAACTCTTGGGTTTAGCATGTGTTTGAAATGCCATGTGTCTGGGTTTTTACCACCTTCTCTATGTAAATCTGGCCCTGTTCTTCTAGAACCCCATAAGAATGGTCTGTCATAAACAAATTCACCTGCTTTAGAATATTGTCCGTTTTTACCATTGTAACGTACAACTTCGTCTCTAAAAGGTCTAATCATTTGAGTGTGGCACGCATTACAGCCTTCTCTAATGTATAAGTCTCTACCTTCTAACTCTAGCGGAGTGTAAGGTTTTACAGAAGCAATTGTTGGTACATTATCTTTTACGGTAAGTGTAGGTAGAATTTCTATCATACCACCAGCTGCTAAAGCGACTACAGATAAAAGAGTAAAGTAAAGTGGCATCCTTTCTAACCAAAGGTGTTTTCCTTCTCCTTCTTTTCTAGCGTCAGAAATTTTAGCTAATGCAGGAGCTTCTACTGGAACATCTTTTTCGAATGAACCTTGTCTTACAGTAGCAATAACATTAATAACCATAAGAATAGAGCCAGTAAGATATAATAACCCACCAAAAAATCTCATTTGATAGTAAGGAATAATTGCCGTAACAGTATCTAAAAAGTTTTTATATACTAAAGTTCCATCTGGATTAAATTGTTTCCACATTAAACCTTGTGTAAATCCTGAAATATACATTGGTACTGCGTAGAAAATAATACCTAAAGTACCTAACCAGAAATGCCAATTCGCCAATTTTACAGACCAAAGTTTTGTTCTCCACATAATTGGTAATAAATAATAAATCATACCAAATGCTATAAAACCATTCCATCCTAATGCACCTACGTGAACGTGACCAATTACCCAGTCTGTATAGTGTCCAATCTTGTTGAATGTTTTTGTAGCTAACAAAGGTCCTTCAAATGTTGCCATGCCATAACAGGTAACCGCAACAACAAAGAATTTAAGAACAGGATTTTCTCTTACTTTGTCCCAAGCTCCTCTTAATGTTAATAAACCATTCAGCATGCCTCCCCAAGATGGTGCGATAAGAGCAATAGAAAAAGTTGTTCCTAATGCTTGTGCCCATGCTGGTAAAGCAGTATAGATTAAGTGGTGAGGCCCCGCCCAGATATATACGAAAATTAATGACCAGAAGTGAATGATAGATAGTTTGTAAGAAAATACAGGTCTATCAGCTGCTTTTGGCATGAAATAGTACATTAAACCTAAAACAGGCGTTGTAAGGAAGAATGCTACTGCATTATGCCCATACCACCATTGTACTAAAGCATCTTTTACACCAGCATAAGCTGAATAAGATTTCCATCCTGCAAATGATAAAGGAACTTCTAGATTGTTGAATACG
>JAYRDY010000105.1:0-7422 GCA_041909215.1 Cloacibacterium sp.
TTGTCTTTCCAAACAAAAGGAAATGCTACTGTAAAAGTTTATAACATGAACGGACAATTAGTTAAGTCTTCTGTTATTTCTGTTTCTAATTCTACTGTAGATGTAGCATCTTTACCAAAAGGTAATTATGTTGTGACAGCAGAATTAAACGGAGAAAAAGTTTCTCAGAAAGTTATTAAGAAATAAATAAGTTCTAATCTATTGAAAAGTTATAGCTAGATATAACTTTACCTAGTTTTTTTGTTGACAATTATTATGTTAAAATGGAATAAATAATTTATTGAATAATAAATTATTTGTATTTTTGATAAGTAATATAAAATAATACGTTATGAAAAAAATCTTTACTATTTTAAGTGTTATTGTATTAGGCGTTACAGCTAATGCACAAACAAATTTGATACCTAATGCAGGGTTTGAGAATTGGACTGCAGGTGTTCCAGATGGATGGTATGCATCAGGAATTACTTTTACTCAATCTACTAATCCGGTAAAATCTGGTACTTATGCAGCAGGTGTTACTTCACCAGCTTCTGGAAATAAAACTACTAACCCATCTCCTGATATTTCAGTTACTCAAGGAGTAACTTATGTATTTTCTGGATGGTATTTAGATAATACCGCTAATGCAAAATTTAAATATTGGAATCAATTTAGAGCGGCTACTGGGGATACTGGGTCTAATGCTTTGCAAGCATCTTCTGATTCTGTTGATTCACCATCTTGGCAATTTTTTACAGCTGAGGCCACTCCAAATGCAGCAGCAACAGTGGCTAGGCCTGGTTTAAGAGTATATCCTGAAACAGGAAGTGGAGGTATTATTTATTTTGATGATATCATGTTCTATGATAAATCTACTATGGCAACAATTGACATTAAAGACTTCGATAAAAAAGTAAAAATGAATACTTTGGTTGCTGATGCTTTAACTCTTGAGTTACCTTCTAAATCTACAGTGAATATTTATTCAGTAGATGGGAAATTAGTTTCTTCAAATAGAGTGAATAGCGGAGAATCTATTAATGTTTCTAATTTGCAAAAAGGAAACTATGTTGTAACGGTTCAAGATAACTTTAATAATAAAGTTTCTAGAAAAATTGTTAAAAAATAATTCTCAAGAATTATCAATAATACAAAAGCTACTCATTTTGGGTAGCTTTTTTAGTACCAGCCTTTTCTGAAATGGCCAATTACTGAATTCAGATTTAAGCTAAGTGTATATCTTATTCTGCTTTTGTAATCTTTAAAGCCAGGTTCAAAACCCAAACTAGATTGTATTGGGAAATAAATTTCTAAAAAATCAGGGATTACTTTTAGTTTAATACCGCTGTCCCAAATAAATTCTGCTGGCTCGTATTTATTTTTGTAAACTCCCATATCTGCATAAATATTAAACATTTTCCATGCATGAAAGTCTAAATTAGTGGATAAAATATATTGATTGGCTGTTTTATTAATTAAAGATTTAAAGCCTCCTTCAGCAATTACAAATTGTTGAGATAAAATCCCTGAAGAAGCACTTTGTGCCAACAAATCATAAGAAAAAGCATAATTAGATACTTTAGAAATTCCAAAATCGAAGGTGTTGTTTCTTGTTTTATTATTGATAAATGCACCACCAAAAAATCTTAAACTTAGTTTTTTGTTTTTAGCATATTCCCATCTGTAATAGCTCTCAGCGGAAATTTTTTGATAATCTTCCATCAATTGCAAATTGCCAAAAAGATATTTGTCTTTAATAATTCCGCTTTCAGAGTATATAAAACCTGCATTCCAGATATTGTATTTTTTGTAGTCTTTTTCGGCAATCATTTGCGGAGATAAATCTCTTTGGAAGAAATTATAAGAAGTAACAATGCTTCTGGAAATCTGGCTTCTAGGATTTTTATTAAGCAACATAGAAGCAGACAGGGATAATTTGGTATATGCCAAATTATAATTGTAGTGGAAATAAGATGACATTACTCCTAAATTAATATTTCTGAAAAAACTTTCCGCAGGTTGTATTTTATAAAGAGCAGTTATTGAACCTGTTAAAGAGTTGGTCCCTGTACTGTAAAAAGGAGTAATGCTGTAGAGAAAAGGTCTGTCTATTAATGATTTATTCTGAAATTTTGCTCCTAAAAGAAATTTGTCATAATTATTCCAAAAGAGTTTGGGTGCAACATAAATTTCATTGTATTCAGGATTAGGAATTTCACTAAAAAATTTAAATTTTATTTTCTTGCTATTGCTGAAAAGCCCTTTTGTATAAAGATAATTGTCCCGATAATTGCTCTCAGGGAAAGCAAACTGATCATTAATGATTATTTTTTTGATATTATCATTCGGGATTACATAGGTATTTGTATCATGCTTATTGTTGGTGTCATACCAATAAGTGCTTTTTACGCCACTTTCATTAAGGGTTTCTAATTTAAAAGGAATATTAAGCGAGGTATTTTTAGATACTTTTATATGGATATTATTATCAATATTTTTAAAGGATTTTAGCTTAAAATTAATTCTATTTTTATGTTGAATATATTCTTCTAAAAATTCTGATGAGTAACCAGAGCAAATTGCCATCTGATTTAGAAAATCTTTGGTGTCAATTGTAGTATTTTTATAATTAGATAAATAGTTTTTTAGAAAATCATCAAAATAATGAACGCCCATTTTTTCAGCAATGAAGTTCAAAATACTCCCTGTTTCAAATTTACTCACAGCAAATTCATTAAAATTGCTAAGATATCTAAGATTTTCGTCTATTTTCTGATCAAAATTTTGCGCCATAATATATTGATGGGGCAAACTATATCGGTCGGTAAGTTTTAATTCAGAGATATAAGAATATTTAAGTGGTCTTATCCCGAAGATTTTATAATTCGGTAAATTGCCTAAAAGTTTATGCTGAGAATAAAATTTCTCTAAATACTGAATTTCGAGATAGGTTTTCAGTCCGTTCGTAAGCCAATGGGTTTTATTTTTATCAGCAACAAATATTTGGTCGGCAACTTCCTGAGAAACAATACTTATGTAATCCAAATCTATGTTCTCGGCATTCGTAAAAAGTTTGAAATTAAATTTCCAGAATTTAATATCATCATTTCCTAAAAAATCATTCTTGAGTTTTGATTTTTTGCTGATAAATATTTTCTCAGGCAAATAACTTATTTTTTCTTTAATGAATTTGAGTTGCAAGGGCAAATAAAACTCAAGATAGTTTTTTTCTTCTTCAGAAAGAGGATAAGCAAATTCTACCAAATAATTTTTACCATCTAAAAAAGTTGCAATTTTGAAATTTTCTTCAGAAGATAAATAAACTTCTACATCTTTATTCAGTTTTCCTTCAAAGATTTTCGGTGATTTTTCGGGCAAATTACTCGAAACTTTCATAGGAGAAGAAGAGAAATCAACAGCATAAAAAGTATCAACATTTATTGTTTCATCTATATTAAAATAGTGTTTTTTTTGCGCGTTTTCAGTATCAAAATAATCCGGAACTAAGAAAAAATACTTCAATAAAACATCATTTTTGCTCACTCCATAACCTGTAAATTGTGCATCTGGGATTTGTACAGAATATTCTAAATTCAACTGTGCAGAATCGTTCGGCATTAATGTAGGCACATCAATAAAAATATTTTCTTTATCAAAATCATCAGAATAAGCTTGTCCATTTACCAATAAAGTAATTAGTTTCCCCAACTGATTTTCTTTTGCGTAGTATAAATCTGTCTTTCGGTCTTCTAATTTTCTATCCAATAAACTGGTGTTTCTGTTTTTGTATGCAGATACAAAATTTATTAATTTTATTTGATGAAGATTTCGTGTAGATTTATTGTAATAAACAATTCTTTGTTTAATGTTGAGCCTGTTGTTTTCCCAATATGCTTTAATGAAAATAGAATCTTTTTGTGCAGAAACAAAAAGATGGGCCAAGAAACACAATAAAAGAGGAAACTTCTTCTTCATAATTTTATACACCCAAATATAATGAGAAACCTGCACATTATTTTATTTTTTATAATGAAATAATCACAGGATTATTATTTTTTAGTGAAAATTTATGAAAAAAATGTTTCACTATTTCACGAGTTAATTACAAAAAAATAGGATGAAAGCGCTACAATATTTGCAAAATAAAATACCAAGCTGCCAAGGTAATAAACGAAACAGGAATCCCTATCGCCACGATTAGATTACAAAGTTTGGGTTCTAAATTGTGAGATGCTGCTATTATGGCTGCCGTAATCATAGGCGCCATAGCTGCTTCTAAAATAGAAATCTCAATCATCTCGCCACTTTGGTGGAAGAGAAATTTGTAAATAATTAAAATAATTAAAGGGAAAATAATTAGTTTAAATAACAATCCCCATAAAAGATAAAAGTTTTCTTTTGGTTCTAGTTTTTTCCATTGCATTTGGCTTCCTACAGAAATTAATGCCAATGGAACAGTAGTAGAAGCCAGTTTAAAAAAAACATCATCTATATCTTTCGGGATTTCTACAGAGAAAAAATTGACAACTAAAGCCGCTAAAAAAGCTATGAAAGGAGGTGTTTTAAATATTTTTTTGATATTATTTAATATAGAATCTTTTTTCCCAGAATAGTAGTTTGTAACCAAAATTCCGATGGTAAATAGAGCCACCAAATTGGGTTGATCTACCAGCATTACCGTTTTTATGCCTTCTTCGCCATATAGTGCCTGAATTACTGGAATGCCAACAAACGAAGTGTTGCCAAAACCTGCACACATTATTAATGCTCCTATTACAGAATGTTTCCAGCTGAAGATCTTTCCTAATGCCACAAAAAAAGCAATGGCGATAAAAATCCCAATCCAAGCAACTAAAACAGGATAGATAACAGAACTGTTAAGCTCTATTTTCGAAATGTAATACAAAGAAAATGCAGAAAGCGAAATATTAATGACAAAAGCATTCAGAGAAGTGTGGAAGTTTTCAGGAACTATTTTAGATTTTTTTAAAATAATTCCTAAAATCAAACACAAAAAAAGTAAAATAAGATTGCTCAATTTTTTAATTTAAACATATAAATAAACCGATAAAAAGTGCGAAAAACTGCCTGCTAATACAAAAAAATGAAATATTGCGTGGTTGAATTTTATTTTTTTAATGCTGTACAAAATCGCACCAATGGTGTAAAAAACACCACCTAAAATTAAGTAAAAAACACCGTCTGAATTTAAATTTGCGGTAAGTTCTTTAAAATAGAAAATAATAATCCAGCCCATTAAAACATACATTGCCGTAGAAATTACTTTAAATCTTCCTGTAAAAAATAATTTTAGAATTATCCCTGCAAAAGCGATTGCCCAAACTACAGAAAAAATAAACCAACCGATTTCTCCGTTCAGGCTTACCAAGGTAAAAGGCGTGTATGTGCCTGCAATAAGTATGTAAATGGCTGCGTGATCAAAAATCTTCAGTTTAAATCTCTTCTCCGGATTTTTTGAAGCATGGTATAAAGTGGACGCTAAATACAATACAATAAGACTAATCCCGAAAATAGGGAAACTCACCATCATCCAAACATTATTTTGTTCCTCGGCTTTTACAATAAGTAAAACCAATGCAATTATGCTTAAAAAAATGCCCACAGCGTGAGACCAAATGTTCAACTTTTCTTCGGTGGGCGAATAAAACTGAATTTTTGTTTGTTCTTTCATTTATAAATTATAAAGATTTAAGATAAGCATTCCAAGATTCTAATTTGTAGAGTTTTGCAGATTTTTCGGCATCTTCAGATTTGTAAATTCCGCGTCCTACAATTACAAAATCAGTATGTAAATTTTTGAAAACGTGTTCTGGTGTATTGTATTGTTGCCCTTTAGCATCACCTTTGTCTGCTAAATTTACACCAGGTGTAAAAAGTAAAACATTGGCTGGAACTTTGTTTTGTGCCACACATCCCACAATATTAGGATGAGTTTCTACAATTTTTAAGGCTTCCGTTCGGTAATTATTATCGGTAAGTGCGCCTTTAGAAGACATAGAAAGTATCGCAATTACGCCAGAATTCATAAAGCAATCTAGACTTTGGTAGCCTGCAATAACGTGTGAAGTGACCAAATCTGCCCAATGCGAAATTTTGTATTTTCCGCCTCTGTATTGCAATTCTTGGGTGTTTCCAATATCCCCAAATTTTCTATCTTCCATCAAAAGGAAATTGTGTTTTGTAGCCAAATCTTTTAGAGGAAGAATGGTCTTGTCACTATCAAAATCAGAAATAATGTCAATATGCGTTTTTAGAGCGACAATATGTGGCCCAACTTGTTCTGCAAATTCTAGCAATTCTTTGGTTGTCGTTACATCTGCAGAAGCGATTAGGTTAGATTGTTTAGCAATCGCAATTTCTAAGATTTTTTTGCCAACAGAATGTTCGCAATTTTCTAATTTTTGTTCGTAAGAAAGTCTTTTTTCTTCTTTGAATTCAATTTTATTTCCTGCTATAAATTCATTAATTCTTAAAACTTCTTCTTCCGTAAGATGGTCTACTTCTTTTAAAATTTCTATCACTTCAGAAATGCTGAAGAGCGTATGAACGTGATAACCTTTTTCTTGTAAAAGTTGCTTTCCGCCTTGTTCACGGTCTAGAACCACTACAATGTCAGAAACTTTTAACCCTTCATTTTCTACTTCGGCGATGGTTTCTACCAAAGATTTTCCAGAAGTAATTACATCTTCTACGAGTAGACAGTTTTGTCCAGATTTATAAATGCCTTCTATGAGTTTTTTGGTTCCGTATTCTTTAGCTTCTTTTCTCTTGATAATCAAAGGAATATAACTTTCTAAAGACATAGCAGTTGCCATAGGTAATGCAGCGTAAGGAACACCGCAAATCACATCAAAATTATCCAAAGGAAGCATTTCTAAAAGATAATTGGCCAAATGTTTTAAGATTTTTGGCTCAGAAGCGAGTGGTCTTAAATCTACATAAAACGGGCTTTCAATGCCGGATTTCAATGTAAATCTGCCGAATTTTATAATCCCAAGTTTATAACATTCTAAGAAGAATTCTTTTTTACTTTCCATTTTACTTTTTTTACTTTTTACAAAGGTAAGATTTTTATAAGTACGAAGGGTAAAGTTAAAAGTACAAAGTATAGTTGTAGAGTGGGAGAATTGTAGAATGGGAGAGTACTTAACTTTAAAATAAATATATCAAACCAAATTATAGATTTTGTTAATGAAAAATTGACCTATTTTCGGGACTTTTTTGCTATTTTTGGGAAATTCAATTTTTAAAAATTTAATCTTTTAGATATGAAAAAATTAGTTCAATGGGCTTTTGTAGCCATCGCTTTTTCTGCGGTTACCTCTTGTGTAGCGGTAGTGGGAAATACAGCGCAACCTGTAGTGAATGTAGAATCTACAGATTATGGTAAACCTTCTGATGTTACTGCAAATGCAGGTG
>JAYRDY010000106.1:0-7354 GCA_041909215.1 Cloacibacterium sp.
TTTCGCCGCTGCTTTTCATATTGTTTTTTTATTTAATTTTATCAATCTGAAAAAGCATCGGCTTCGTTTGTGAATTCTTGAACTAAAGTTCTTCGAATTCCCCGCACTTCGCCAATACTTTTTCGTTGGTGGCAACACTCTCCGAACTAACCGCAGAAATATAGCAGACAATAAATTTATCCTAAAATAATTTTTCTGTGCTTTTGACCCCAAACTACAATTTGACCAATTAAAGGTTCTAATGATTCTCCATGTTTTGTCAAACTATAAACAACAGAAATAGAATTTTCAACTTCTTCTTTACGAATAATTAATTTATTCATTTCCAAATATTTCAATTCTTTCGTTAAAGTTCTTGGAGTAATTGCTCCTAAATCTCTTTTAAGTTCGTTGAACCGTTTCTCTTTGTCACAAAGACTTGCTAAAATTGCACCACGCCATCGACCGCCAATAATATCAATTACATCTTGAACATCTCTTAACTGAATTTGTTTTTGCTTATTCTTCATTTTTAAAAAAAATTAGTAGTATCCTAAAAGATAGTGGTATTTTATGCAAAAATAGTATATTTTGGATACCACCTTTATATATTTGTTAAAAATTATTTAAACATAAAAAATGAATATAACAATTATTGGTGCTTCGGCAGGAGTTGGACTTGAAACTGTAAAAAGAGCATTAGAAAGAAATCATAAAGTAACAACCCTTTCAAGAACAGAAATCCAAATTTCTAACAATGAAAATCTTAACAAACAAATTGGTAGTGCAACAAACAAAAACGATTTAAAAAAATCAATAGAAGATGCAGATGCAGTAATTGTGGCATTAGGCACAGGTAAAAGTATGAAACCAACAACTTTGTACTCTGACTTTACAAAATTATTGGTAGAAATTCAAAAAGAAACAAATGCACAAATTCCATTCATTGTTTTGACAGGGTTTGGTGCAGGAGAAAGTGGAAAATACAACGGATTTATTATGAAACTATTTTTCAAGTTCCTTTTAAAAGATGTGTATACTGACAAAACTAAAATGGAGGAAATTATCACCGCTTCAAAACTGAAATGGGAAATTGTTAGACCAGGACTTTTAAAAGACAAACCAATGACAGAAAAATATAGAGTTGAGACTAAATTATTCAAAGGCATAAATATCGGAAGTATCAACAGAGCTGATGTTGCCGACTTTTTGGTAAAGCAAGCCGAAAACCCTACCCAATTGTTTAACTATTGCTCACTTTCTAACAACTAAATGGAAAAGAAAACAGCAAGAATAGAAGCATTTAGTGATGGCATTTTTGGTGTAGCTATTACACTTTTAGCAATAGAAATTGGTATTACCCAATATAACGAAGCTACTAATTTGAACCTATGGGAAAAGATTATAGAAAAGTGGGGCGAATACTTTGCTTACTTTAATTCTTTTGCAACTGTTTTACTTATTTGGATGGGACACCACAAAATATTTAACAGAATTTGGAAGGCAAATCATTGGATTATTTTACTAAATGGTTTGGTTTTGTTGTTTGTTGTTTTGTTTCCATTTCCTACCAAAATGGTTGGAACATTTATAAACACACCAGCAATAAATACAGCCGTTGCTTCTTATACAGTTTTCACAGGGTTAATAGTTTTTACAATGCTTTTACTCAACTTGGGTATTTTAAAGAACGCTAAAAGCATTATTAATCCTGAAAAAAATATTACTTGGTTTAAGAACCAAATTAAACAACAAATTGTAGCCATTTGCATTTATGCAATTGCAACAACTTTAGCTTTTTATTATCCAACTATTTCTTTAATGCTTACATTTTTGATGTGGATATTTTGGGCTATCATTACAAAAGATACTGACGATGAAGAATAAACTACTTTTTGCAATGTTGATTTTTAGTTTGCAATCCACTTTTGCACAAGAAACAAAAGAAAAAACAGAACTCAAACATTATATGCCAATGTATTTGGATATGCCAGCAGAACTTAATGTCCGTAAGGGGTATAAAGAAATAAATATTGGATATGGAATGGCAGATTTTAAAGATTTTAGTGGTATTCGTTCAATTTTGGAATACGACTTTGCACCAATAAACAATTTGGGTTTTGAAATTGAAGTCCCTTTTATTTTTATCAACAACAAACATTCTCAACCCACCAATGTAGATACACAAGATATTATTGTGCCAGAAGAAGGTGGCAATGTGCAAAGTGCAACGGCACTGCGCTTGGGTGTAAATTATACGCTACATTCTTTTGAAAAAGCAAAAACAACAATTTCAATAGGTTATTTCAATGAGTTTGAAAGTTCGCCATTTAAACACTTTGGAAAACCATTGATAGAAGCCAATATTTACAATCCATTTTTTTCCGTAGCAAAAATTTGGGGCGACAGATTTCATACAATGGTTTATGCAGGAACAGCTATAAGACAAGAGTCAGAAAGCAATCAAACAAAAACAGTTTTCCGTTTCAATCCCAATATAAGTTATCGTTTTGGTAAGGACGAAAAAGAAAATTTTGTAGCATTGGAAATAAACCACACTTGGGCAAAAGACGAAGAGGGGCAAATGGTTTTAAGACCACAATTTTTGCTCCAAATTGCCCCAAAATGGAAATGTGGTTTTGTTGGTGGTGTTCCTATTACTACAAACAATCACTTAAATATAAGTGGCATTTTTAGACTAATTTATTCACCTAAATAATTTTACAAACAATTTAATAATTCATAAAATGACAAATCAAAATTTAACAGTTGGCATACCAACACCAGTAAAAATCTTCACATGGATATTAATTTGTGCAGGTTGCTTTTTCTTTTACGTCTATACTTTCAATCCAGTAATTAGTTTTCCAAATGCAAATTTGGACACTTATTCTGCAAAAATGGGTTTTGCAAGTACGGGAGTTAGGATTTTAGGAAGTGTTTTAGCTCTTTTAATTTCTGTAATAGCAAAAAATCCTCGTTGGTTATTTATCACTCTAATTTCAAGAATATTTATTGAACTTGGAGACGTTGTTGTTGGACTAATTCTTGACGGAGTAACAGCAAACACCTTTGCTTTAATTGTTTTGGCAAGTGCTGAAATATGGGCAGTATTAAGACTTTGGAAAGTAATGCAAACAATTAAATAATAAGAAAAACAAATTACATCGCTTATTTTTTAATTTATTATTAATTCAAAACTATTCACTTATGGCATCAACATCAGAAACAGGACACGCAAAAAACGTAGCAAACTTTCAAGATTTAATTGAGTTCGTTACAGGATATGGAGCAACCTACAACCCATCAAAAGCAAGTTTAAAACTTCCGCAACTTATTGCATTAAAAGCATCAGCCGAAGGCAATTTAACAGACGTTATCTCAAAAAACACAAACTACAATAATAAAGTAAATGAACGCATAACCGCTTTCAGCGGTTTAAAAGCCTACTCTACTCGTTTAGTAAATGCTTTACAAACAACAGATGCAACACCAGAAACAGTTGGAAACGCAAAAAATTTTAACAGAAAGTTACAAGGCAAAAAAGCATCTGCTTCTCAAACACCAACCGACCCCAACACTCCAGCACCAACAACAATTTCAACAAGCCAACAATCTTACGACCAATTAATTCAGCATTTAGCAGGTTTAAACTCGGTTTTAGAAGCAGAAACAAGCTACTCACCAAACGAAACCGATTTGCAAGTAGCAACAATCCAAGCTAAAATTGCAGACCTAACAGCAAAGAATACAGCCGTTGCAACAGCATACACAAGTATCAGCAATTCAAGAATTGCAAGAAATGAAACATTATATTCTTCCGCAACAGGATTAGTTGAAACCGCCAACGAAGTAAAGAAATACGTAAAGTCTGTATTTGGTGCAAGCAGTCCGCAATTCGCACAGGTAAAAGGTATAGAGTTTAAGAAACCAAAAATTTAAACCTACCACAAAAAGAAATCATGCTACCACGAAAAGAAATAGAACAACATCAATAAAACTTATTGCTTCCGCAATAAGTTTTATTTTGTTCTCCGTTAGGTTTATTACAACCGCAATTAAATATATCGTAACCGCTAAAAGAAATATTCAAACCGCAATTAGATTTATTCAATCCGCAAAAAGAAATATAGCAACCGCCAAAAGAATTATAGCAACCGCAATTAGAAATCTTTTAACCACGTTGAAATTGAAATTTAGTGGTGAAAAGAAGTGCAGCCACCAACAGCCGTTTTGCGCTATTGCGGGGTTCGGGCTTATTTCCGAAACTTAATTTTTTGAATCAATAATTTGTCTATATTTGTGATGTTCATCGCTGAAATCCCGCAACAGACGCAAAGCGGCGAAACGTTACCAGCAACGCCATTTGAAAAATTCGTCATTGAATTTACGGGTTTGACTTTGACAAATCTTGAATCTTAAAAGAAATTGAATCCAGACCAAAATTCTTTGCGCAAAAGGTCTGAATTCACTTTCTATTGGACTAAAAAAACTGACCGAAAAAATTCTAACCGCTAAACGGAATGGAATTTCTTAAATGGCATTCCTAGTAACGAATTAAACGCTCCTACTCTACTTTTCTGACTGAATAACGCTCTGAAAACCAACACGCAAAACTGACTTGACTAAAAACAGATTGAATATCTGACTAAAAAAACGTAAAAATAGACTTGACTAAAATTTGACCAAAAACTGAATCAAATTCACTGGAAAACGAAAAAAAAACCAGCGAAACCTAAAATCGAATTTCAGAAATTTAAGAAATGAAATTGACTAAATTTTAAGGAGCTAAAATTTCAAAAAAAATAGAATTCTAACCAAAAACGCTGAATTTTGCTCAAAAACGAACAAAAAAACGCTAAAAATTCCAAAATTTTATAAAAAACCGTGAATTGGCGCAGCTGGTAACATCGGTTTGGCGCAATGCGGGGTTTCGGGTTTGTTGAACTTTTTGTAAAATAATCCGCAAAAACCATTTTTGTTTTTGATTTTTTTGTAAATTTGGAAAAACAAAAATGGTTTTGCTTCGGTTCGTGATAATAGAAATTTTAGTGTTCCAAATCCCGCACTGACGCCAAGCCGAGAACCGTTAGGCGACATTTTACCAAATACTGCTTCACAAATGAAAATCGAAGATTATTTAAAGGGAAATTTTGAAAAACATACTGCTTCATTTTTGAGCTTCAAAAATTTACATCCCGTCCTAGAAGAATTTAAAACGGAAATTTTAAATATTAACATTTCAACTCTTTCACTAAATTTTCAAAGAGAAATTAAATATAATTTAGATAACTATTGGTTCAATAAAGAACTGAATCCAGATTATAATGAAAAATTGTTAGCAATTCTTTTCACTTACGGATTTTTAGATGATTCATGCCCTAAAGCATTAGCTTATGGAATTACAAAATCACAAAACAAATTACAAAATTCATTTGAACCATTTGATTTAGAATATCATGATTATGCAAATGGATTTTATGCAATGCCAGGAATAACTTTATCGCATTGCAAACCGCTAAACAAACTAAATTGGAGAAATATTGATGAAGACAAATATCCTAATTTGGAAGTTTACGAGCTTGAAGGTAGAAATGAGTTATTTAATTCTTACAAGTATGCAATTGACTTAGCTCTTCATATAGCAATAAATAAGTTAAATCAAGAAAATAGCTTTGAAAAAATACCTAAAGAATTACCATTTCATTTTTTACTTCAAGAACATGACGAAAATGTAAGAAATATTTTTATAATTGAATAAATTAAAAAAACGTCGCCTAACATGGGTTTGGCGCAATGGCGGGTTAAGGCTAAAATTAAAATTTCGGCTTTCTATTCCGCAAAAAGCCAATTACATTGACTTTTTTTGTAAATTTAATCAATTAATTGGCTTTTGCTTACCGTGTCGCTAAATTGAAACTTTTCGCTTCAATTTCCGCCACTGACGCCAAGCCCCGAAACGTTGCACGCAACACCGCCAAAAATTTCGCTACAAATTAAATCTTTATTTTTGAGTCTTGAAGAAACTGAATCCAGACCAAAAATTGCGAAAAAAAATTGGTCTGAATTCATTTCCTATGAAAAAAAGAACTGAAAAAATATTGACAATAAATTCGACTAAATATTTGACAATTTTGCATTAATCGAAAACAATTATGTGTTTAAAATTCTCCTGAAAAATCGAAAATATTGACAAAAACTTTGTTGAAAATAACTGAAAAATAAATTTTATTGAAAATTTGAGAATTTGAGGCTTGAAAAATAGAATTTATCTAAAAAACTGCTGAAATTTGAATAAAAACAATGAAAAGGTGCTTCGTGCAACATAATATTGGCAAAATGCGGGCTTGAAATTTGCATTGAATTTGTAAAATTTACTTTCGCCGCTGCTTTTCATATTGTTTTTTTCTGTAATTTTATCAATCTGAAAAAGCATCGGCTTCGTTTGGTTGAAAACTGAACTAAAGTTCATTTTTCGCCCGCACTTCGCCAATACTTTTTCGTTAGCGGAAATAGCAAACCAACTACAAGTCTAAAATAAAAAAATTAAAAATTTATGGCATTAATTAACTGTCCCGAATGTAATAAAGAAATAAGTGACAAAGCATTAAATTGTCCAAATTGTGGTGTTCCAATAAATGAAAAGTCTGAAACTAAAAATTATAATGATGATGAATATTTATGTTGCCCAAAATGCTTTTCGAGAGATTTACATACACAACATAAAGGATTTAGTGGTGGTAAAGCATTAACTGGCGCGCTTTTAACAGGGGGAATTGGATTGCTTGCGGGAACCATTGGAAGTAAAGATTTACAGATTTCTTGTATGAAATGTGGAAATAAATTCAAAGCTGGTGAAGCAAAAGTTGTGAAAATATCTACTACAAACAAATCTTTAAATGAAAGAGTTTTAGAACTTCTAAACCAAGGAAAACAAAATGAAGCTGTTGAATTGTATAGAATTGAAAAAGGCGTGGATAAAACAACTGCATTTAAGGAGTTATTAACAACTATAAATAGTTTGAATCCTGAAGAAAAGAAAAAACTACAAACAAATTACAATTCAAATAATGGAGGTTGCGCTAGTGTAATAATTCTTTTAATAATAACTTCAACTTTAATAACATTTTTATTAATATAATTGCTACTTCCGCTAACATAGTATTTGCAAAATGCGGGGTTGAAGACAAGGTTGAAATATTTGTTATTTTTTGGCGCAACTTGCTTTTCGTTACACATTTTTTAGTAATTTAGTTCCACGAAAAAGCAATTTGCTTCGTTCGGTCGAAATTGAACTTTTTGTCCAATTTAGCCCGCCCTTCGCAAATACTTTTTCCGTTATCTGCCATTCCCCTACTCGAAAACGAAGTTGTTT
>JAYRDY010000107.1:0-7302 GCA_041909215.1 Cloacibacterium sp.
GGTTATATAGAAGCTCTTGGTAAAGAAGCGGCTGCAAAAGCAATAAACGAAGCTAAAATTTCTGTAGCAGAGCAAGAAAAAATCGGGGAAACTGGTAAAGCTAGTGCAGATCGAGAAAAAGATGTAGTAATAGCAGAAACACAAAGAGATCGTGATGTAAAAATTGCGGTTACTCAAAAAGACAGAGAAGTAAGTATAGCTTCTGCTAAAAAAGATGAAAGCATCGGTAAAGCTGAAGCAGAAAAAGAAGCGAGAATTGCCACTTCTCTTGCCAACTCTATTGCGGTAAAAGGAGAAAACGAAGCGAAAATTACCATCGCCAATTCTGATGCACAAAGACGTGAAAAAGAAGCTGAAGCACTTAAAATTGCAATGGCTGCGGAAAAAGTACAATCAGCAAAAGCTTTAGAAGAATCTTACTTAGCCGAACAAAAAGCAGAAACCGCTAGAGCAGAAAGAGAACGTTCTACACAGAATGCCAATATTGTAATTCCTGCCGAAATTGCAAGACAAAAAGCCATTATTGATGCAGAAGCAGAAGCAGAAAAAATAAGACTTCAAGCGAAAGGTGAAGCTGATGCTATTTTTGCAAAAATGGAAGCAGAAGCAAAAGGTCTTTATGAAATCTTAACCAAACAAGCAGAAGGTTATGACCAAATTGTAAAAGCTGCAGGTGGAGATACCAATAGTGCTTTCCAATTGTTATTAATTGAAAAATTACCAGAATTGGTAAAAACTCAAGTGGAAGCCGTTAAAAATATTAAAATTGATAAAATTACGGTTTGGGATGGCGGAAACAATCCTGAAGGAAATACTTCTACGGCAAATTTTGTTTCGGGAATGATGAAAACAGTACCTCCGTTAAATGATTTATTCAATATGGCAGGGCTTAATCTTCCGTCTTACTTGAAAGGTGAAAACCCTAAAGAAGAAGAGGCCAAAATTATAGAAGAAAAGCCTTCTAAACCAGAAAGCGAATCTCCAAAAGCATAACCAACAAAAGAGCAGAAATTTCTGCTCTTTTTTGTTTTATTCTTCGCTGATGAGTCTGATTTTGTCTTCCAGAATTTCAATAATTTGGTCTTTATATAAACCGCCAATTGCTTTTTTGAAATTCTTCTTACTCATTTGTAATTCTTCTTTTATTTCTTCGGGTTCAGATTTATCGGTAAGGTAAAGCAAACCATAGTTTTCTTCTAATTTATCGAGAATTTTTTGTTTAAACTCATCAATATTCTCCACAAAACCTTGTTTTTGAAGCGTAACATCTATTTTACCATCTTCTCTAATGGTTTTAATATAACCTATTTCTTCGGACAAAGGATATAGTTTTTTGAAAACATCAGACGTGTAAATCAAACCCAAATATTTTTTATTGATGACCACATTCCAACCCAATTCAGACTGTCCAGCAATCAATAAATCTACTTTTTCTCCATCTTTCAAAGGAAGATTTTGATAATTTTGATTTCTTTTGAATTTGGTAGTTCCTGTAATTCTGTTAGAAACTTCATCAATATAAATATAGACTAAATAACGTTTTCCTTCAAGAATTTTACCTTTTTGTTGCTTATAAGGGATAAATAAATCTTTAATAATTCCCCAATCCATAAAAGCACCACTTGGCAAAGACTGCACACAAGTCATCACCGCAAACTCTCCTACTTCTGCACTTGGGATTTCTGTGGTTGCTTTTAATTTATCATCATCCTGATAAACAAAAACCTGAATTTCTTCGCCAATTTCGGCATTTTCGGTTAAGAAAATTTTAGGCAAAAAAGCGCGTTCACCGTTTTCTGATTCCAAAAAAGCTCCAGAATTATTAATTTCCGCGATTTTAAGTGTTTGAGTTTTCCCTATATTCATTGTTCTGTATTTACACTTTATTTATTATTACAAAGTTGGGCAAAGTTAAGTTATTATTTCTGAAAATTCTGTTTTAAAGCCTAATTCAATGTTGCTAAAATAACTTTTAAATCTTCTTCAGTAGTATCAGGATTGATGAAACAGAAACGAATTACAGTTTCGGCACCTGTTTCATTTTGCCATTTGGTTGGTGTTACCAAAGCTAAATTTTCTTTGAAGTTTTTATACGTCCAATTGAAATAATCTTGTGATTGCCAACCTTTTCTTCGGAAGAGCACACAGCTTAAACCTGGTTCTCTTACTATTTCAAGATTAGGGTTTTCATCAATTAACTCTTTAGCTTTTTGTGCCAAATCTAAACCTGTTTCAACGGCTTTTCTATAAACTTCTGTTCCGTGCATTGCCAGAGAAAACCATAGTGATAAACCTCTTAATTTACGGGTTAATTGCACCTGATAATCAGACGGGTTAAAACCTCTTGCGCCTTCGTCCTGAAAAATATCCAAATAAGAACCATGTTGAGAAAGTGCCGCTTTTGCCAATTCTGGATTTCGATAAACCACAGCACCACAATCATAAGTCGTAAATAACCATTTATGAGGATCTATGGTTATACTGTCTGCTTTTTCAATACCATTAAAAAGAGGTCTCACTTTTGGAGAAACTAAAGCGCCACCTCCATACGCTGCATCAACATGAAACCAAAGTCCTTTTTCTTTACATAAATCTGCAATTCCGTCTAAATCATCAATAATACCAGCATTGGTAGTCCCTGCAGTGGCAATTACGGCAAAAAGTCTGTTTCTGTCTTCGGGAGACATTTTCTCTATTTCTTCTCGAACATCTTTGGCGGTTAGTTTTTCTTCTTTATGAATGAGATATACATCTGTATCTGTAATCTTTGCCATTGTAATGATGGAAGAATGCGCTCCACCAGAAGCGATAATTAGTCCTTTTTTATTCTTGTTTTCAGGGTTTTTGGTGCGCCAATATTCTCTAGCGGTAATAATGGATGATAAATTAGCATCTGAACCACCTGGTGTAAAAACACCAAAAGCACCTTCAGGAAGACCCGTTAAAGAAACAATCCATTCCATTGCTTGGTTTTCTGCGAAAATTCCGCCAGCGCCCATCATCCAATAAGAACCGTGAATATTGGATGCAGAAGTAATCAAATCAAATAAAATAGAAGCTCTAGAAGGTGCAGAGGGAACAAAAGATAAATTTCTTGGATGATTTACCGGAACGTTAGCTTTTGCCAAAATTTCCTTCCAAATATGAAAAGCTTTTTCCCCAGTAATACCGTTTGGAGTAATGGTCTCTCCTACTATTTTTTTTAGATCTGATTCTGATTTTTGACTGCCCAATTCTGGACTGGTATTGGTAATTCTGTTGATGGAATATTTCATGATATCCAACGTCATTTCTATAAAATCAATGTCTATTTTATGCATCTATTTATTTTTTAATCAAACTTATCAAAGATAAGAATAAAAAAAGAGAAGCGAAAACGCTTCTCTTAATTATGTTAAATAAATTTAAATCTTAAAACTTTAGCTTTTCAATCTAAAATTAAATATTACATGTGAATAGAACGCTTACCAGTTGCATCTAGACAAGCTTCTTTTATTGCTTCTGTAAACGTTGGGTGCGCATGAGAACTGCGTGCAATATCTTCTGCACTTGCTCTAAATTCCATTGCAATTACGGCTTCTGCAATCATATCTGCTGCTCTTGCACCAATCATGTGAACGCCTAAAATTTCATCTGTTTTTTCATCAGCAATAACTTTTACTAATCCATCAATATCACCAGAAGCACGGCTTCTACCCAAAGCTCTCATTGGGAAAGAACCTACTTTGTAAGCTGCGCCTTCTTCTTTCAATTGCTCTTCGGTTTTACCAACACCAGCAACTTCTGGCCAAGTGTAAACAACACCAGGGATTAAATTGTAGTTGATGTGAGGTTTTTGTCCAGCCAAAACTTCTGCAACGAACATTCCTTCTTCTTCTGCCTTGTGAGCTAACATAGCACCTTTTACCACATCGCCAATTGCATAAATATTCGAAACGTTGGTTTGTAAATGGTCGTTAACTTTTACTCTGCCTCTTTCGTCTAAATCTACACCCGCTTTTTCTAGGCCAAGACCTTCTGTATAAGGTTTTCTACCTACAGAAACCAAAACATAATCTCCTTCAACAGAAACTTCTTCTCCTTTTTTATCTTTTGCAGTAATTTTTACTGAATCACCGTTTCTTTCTACAGATTGTACTCCTGTTGAAAGCATAAACTTCATGCCTTGTTTTTTCAGAACTTTTTGTAATTCTTTAGACAAAGCACCATCCATTGTTGGAATAATTTTGTCCATAAATTCTACTACGGTAACCTGTGAACCTAATCTCAAATAAACAGAACCTAATTCTAAACCAATAACACCACCACCAATTACGACTAAATGTTTAGGTATTTCTTTTAAATTCAACGCTTCCGTAGAAGTGATGATTCTTTCTTTATCTAAAGTGATGAAAGGCAGGTTCGAAGGTTTAGAACCTGTTGCAATAATTGCATATTTGGTTTCTAAAACTTCAGAAGAGCCATCATTTTTCGTTACTTTTACCTGAGTAGCAGATTCGAAGCTTCCCAAACCTTCAAAAACGGTAACTTTATTTTTGTCCATCAAGAAATTAATTCCTTTGGTAGTTTGCTCAACAACTTCATCTTTACGAGCAATCATTCTTCCCAAATCTGCTTTTGGAGCATCAATAAGAATTCCGTGGTTTTCAAAATTATGTGCTGCATTATGAAAATGCTCTGAACTATCTAACAAAGCTTTAGACGGAATGCAACCTACATTAAGACAAGTGCCGCCCAAGGTAGAATATTTCTCGATAAGAGCTGTTTTGAAACCTAATTGTGCGCATCTTATTGCAGCAACGTAACCACCAGGCCCAGAACCAATTACAGTAACATCGAATTGTGACATTTTATATTTATTTTTAATTAAAACTTAATTTTCGCTAAATTACAAAAAATATTTCCCACAGATAACACAGAATCTATAGTTTTTGATTAATTCTAAAAACTTTAATATTTATTGAATTATATTTGATGAAAAACCTCAAAATATTTCTCTAAAATAATCTCTTTTGAAAATCTAGTTCGGATTGAATCTTTAATCGCTTCCGAATCATGATTTTGTTCTAAAATTTCTAAAATTTTTGTTGCAAATTCTTCGTGATTTTCAATATCAAAAATTTCTCCGTTGATTTTGGGTTGAATAATTTCATTAATTCCACCTTTGCAATTATTGACTAAAGCGTACGTTCCGCAAGCTCCTGCTTCCAGCAAAACATTTGGAAAGCCTTCGTATCTGGAACTCAAAATAAATAAATTGGCAAACTTCAGAAAAGGATAAGGATTTTTTTGTACGCCATGAAAAATTACATTTTCTAAATCCAAATCATGTTTCATTTGATGGAGCAATTCCTTGTCTCTTCCATCTCCTAAAATATGCAACAACACTTTGTGTTGTTTTAATTTCACAAAAACCTTCAAAAGATTGTCAAAGCCTTTTCTGGAAGATAAATTTCCGATAGCAACTACATTTTTAAAATCTTCTTTATAACTCTCTGGTTGGGTTTGGTTTATTAATTTTTCTTCAATGAAACTAAAATCTACGGGATTATTAATTTTGATGAGTTTCTCTTTTTTAATCTTGAAATTCTCCACCAAATCATTCATCATATCATCGCTTTGACAAATAATTTTATCGTAATTATTGTAAAATTTATAGAAAAACCGAATTTCTTTTCTGGTAACATGTTGAGAAACAACATTGGTTTCTCTGGCAATGAATTTTGTTTTCGGAAAAAGCTTGATGAATAAAGACAAATACGCATTCACTTCGCCAAAACCACTGAAAACGATGTCTGGTTTTCTCTTTCTGATTTGTTGTAAAATCGGTTTCAGCGCATGACGAATTCTTGGTGTTTTAATGTCGATAATTTCAATATCATCTTTTAAAAAATCAATATACACGCCTTCTTTTCTCAACAATAAAATGCTTGGAGAGAATTTTTCTCTTGGCAAATGATTGGCAATGGTCGTCACAATGCGTTCTGCACCGCCTGTATTAAGATCTGGAAGGATAAAAAGGATAGATTTTTTCATATATTATTTTCCCACAGATTTCACAAATTTTCACAAAAATTAATCTGTGCTTTCTGTGTAATCTGTGGGAATTAGATATTTTTTAATTATTAATTCGCTACATCAGAAATAAACTTAATTCTGAGCATTCTTACTTCTTCATCTGTTAAATCGTCTCCAAATTCCGCCAAAAGAACTTTCATAGAGTCGCTTTCGGATTCTTTCATAAAATCCATAAATTCTTCTACAATATCTTCATCAAAATTTTCATCAATATAATAATCGATATTCAACTTAGTACCCTGATAAACAATAGATTCCATTTCAGAAAGCAAATCATCCATACTGAGATGCTTCGCTTTAGCAATGTCTTCTAAATCTATTTTTTTGTCGGTATTTTGTATGATAAAAACTTTATGAGAAGACTTATTGGCAACGGTTTTCAGCACCATGTCCTGAGTTCTCACAATATCATTGTCTTCTACATATTTCGCAATGAATTCTGCAAATTCTTTCCCATATTTTTTGGCTTTACCTTCACCTACACCGTAAACTTTTGCAATTTCGTCCACAGTAATCGGATATTGCACCGTCATATCTTCCAAACTTGGATCCATGAAAACTGTATAAGGCGGAATGCCATGTTTTTTGGCAACTTTTTTTCTCAATTCCTTCAACTGAGCGAAAAGATTTTGGTCTAAACCACCTCCAGCTTGTACCTGAACTTGCTCTGCGTCTGCAATCGCTGCCAAATTATACTCTCGGTCTTCGGCAATCATAAATTCTGGCGTTTCTTTTCCTGAAAGGAAATTTCTCGCTTTTTCTGAAAGTTTCAGCACGCCGTAAGTTTCAATATCTTTGGTTAAAAAACCTTGTACCGTAGCTTGTCTGATGATTGATTTCCAATAATTATCATTTTCTGATTTACCACAACCAAAATGTTTAGAATTCTCTAATTTGTATGCTTTGGTCGTGGCTGATTCTTTACCCGAAATAATCGAAATTAAATCTTTGGTTCTGAATTTTTCTTCCAAATCTTTTACAATTTCTAAGACTTTCTTCAAATCTTTTGAAGCATCTTTTAGTTTTGGCGGATTTACAGAATTGTCATCCATTTTAGCACCATCACCATTTATGGGGTCAAATTCTTCTCCGAAATAGTATAATAAATATTGTCTTCTGCTCATAGAAGTTTCGGCGTAACCTACCACTTCATTCAAGAGTTGAAGCCCGATTTCACGTTCAGAAACTGGTTTTTGAGCCAAGAATTTTTCTAATTTTTCAATA
>JAYRDY010000108.1:0-6908 GCA_041909215.1 Cloacibacterium sp.
ATAATTTCTAACATAAGGTGAATTATTTATACTCGACGATAATACAAGTGCTATTCTCATTTAGTACTATTTAAAAAATTAATAATTCTTTTTGCTTGTATAACGTTCGATTTATTATTTAAAACAAAGTCTTTCGATTTTTTTCCAAATGCATTTAACTCAGTAGATGATTTTGATAAAATTTTCTGGATAGTGTTTCTAAATCCCTCAAGGCTTTCGTCTTCTAATAAATATACATATTCATGATACTCTTTAGGCATTCCGGGAAGTACAGTTGTTAATAATGGCGTTCCCGAAACCATATATTCCATATTTTTAGAAGGAAAAGAAAAATTAGTAAATTCTTCACTTGCCGGACGTGGATTTACAAGCAAAGATGCATTAAATAATTCTTGTACTACTACTGAATTAGGAACCACTCCATAGTAATGAATACGAGTGTCTAATTCAGTATAATTAGGCATTTCTTTCTCCAAATCACCTGATCCATAAATATGCAACTCCATATCTTCCGCCTTTAACCCCATGAATGCCTCAATGAGATTTTTTACCCCATATTTTTCATAAATCCCTCCAGCATACAATATAATTTTCTTTTCTTTATAAGGAATAACTTCATGATTTAAACTTAAAATTGCTTCGTCAACCAAACCTTCCATTACTAAAAAAGGTTTACCTAACGGATTAACTTCAACATTCATTTGCTCGGTTAAGCCTATATAATAATCGACATGCTTAATAATAAAAGAACCTAGTTTAAGATATACTCTTTTGAAAAATGACAAATTCCTACTATCTGAAACCATATGAACAGGTAAATCTGTAATAATAACTGCAATAGGTTGATTTGTAATTTTACAAGCCAGAAAAGCTGACCAAAATACAGATATATTTAGAATATCAGAGATAACTATTTTGTCTTCTTTTAAATTTTTAAAACGCCAAAGTAAAACTTTACTAAAGGTTAATATAAAAACTATTAAGTTTTTAATTATGGGTATATTAAGTGTAAATACATAGTTGAATGACACACCATGCCATCTATCAGTTTTAATATTCCATATTTTTCTTGTGTGTCCATTTGGAGAAATAGGCAAACTACTTAATACTTCTATTTCGCAAATCTCTTTGTTTTTAGAAAAACCCTCTATTAAAAGCCTATGAAACTTTTGAATGGCTTGACCTGGTTTAATAATTGCCGTATTAAAAATATATTCTAATACTTTAGGACTACAAACACTACTTATATATAATATTTTCATTTAAAACCGATTACATTCAAATTAATAATTTTAGTTTAATTAACCTCAAAAACAGAATGATACTCATTATATTTTGCTTTCCAAATTGGAGATTCAAAAAATCAACTAAACTAATTTAATGATAAACTTCATATTTAATATATTAAAAACTACTTAATTAATTCTTATATCTTTTTTCATACCGTATAAAAATCCAATAAACATACAAAACAACAAAAACAAAAGATACATCCCTTCCATTATTGGTTCGACATTAAAGAGTAAAACAATACTTACAAAACAAATAAACACATAACTCCTTAAAAATAAGCAGTTTTGAAGTTTTTTTAAACTTTCAATCCAAGTCTTAATAGAAGAAACTGTAAAAAAAAGAAGTATTGTGAACGGTATAACTCCGGCAACTCTTGCAACATCCAGCCATAAATTATGGGCATATCCAAATCTCGAAAATTCCCAACCAAAGGGATCTGTAATTATAGACTCTAATCCTCCTAACCATCGCTCTGTTCTTCCGCCAGCGGTACCGACACCCATTTCATCATCATTTAACCTGTCTGCATAAAACTTCATTACATCCGCATTTTCATTAAAATTATTAATCAGATAAAAAGTGAGTGCCATTATAGACGCTATAAATAATACATTTTTAAAAAATGAGTTTTGCCTTAAATTTAACAAAAATGAACCTAATAATGAAACTATAGCTAATACAAGTTGCGTCCTACTTCCTAACCTTAGTACACAAACTAATGATAACACAAACAAAATAACGATTCCGATAGTGATATTACTTTCAATTTTGGTGGTTTTCTTGACATTTATCAAACCAATGGAAGCCATGTTTAAAACAAAATAACTTCCTAATCCTGTCGCACTTATCTCGAAATTTTTATCCCAAATCAAATACAAACTTCTGGTACCTTCTATGAAGCCATTTTCTTGTATTTGAAGTAATATAGAAATTAAAGGAATTATTGAAAAAACTGCACTTAGATAGAATAGCAAAAATATTCTCACCTGATTTCCTTTGCAATTCTCACTGATGTATTTTCCAATTAAGTATAATAAAGAAGGTGCTAAAATATTAGGTAACATTGACATAAAACCTTTATCTAAAGAATCAACCCTCAAAGAAGCCAACATTTCGTAGGAAAAAGCAAATAAAAAAAGATACAATACATTTTTATCAACATTAGAAAAAAAGAAGTTCGTTTTAAAGAATATAAAAATAAAAAACAACAGAGCCACTCTATACCCATAAAAAAAAGGGTTTATAAATACAATAAAAAGTATTAATAAAAGAATAAATTCTTTTTTTATAAAATCATAAATATTATCCATTAATAATGTTATAAATTGCTATTGTGCTTTTCAAATTTATTAGTTTATTATGCCTTAAACCAGCAGCTTCTATTGCATTTCCAGATAACTGAAACGCTAAATTATTATTCCTAAAAATATGACGTATATTTTCTGCTAACATTTCTACTTCTTCAAAACGATAAAGCAATCCTGTTTCACCGTCCTCAACCATATTAGGCACACCTCCTACATAGGCTGCAATAGTCGGCACTCCAAGCAATTGTGCTTCACCTAAAGAATTCGGGCTATTTTCAATACTCGAAGGACATATAAAAACATGAGCTTTTTTATATTCCATTATCATTTGCTCTTCTGACAAGGTTCCTAAAAAAACAATATGATTTTCCAGCTTATACTGCTTTATTAGCCCATTAATATACTTCCCATATCCTGATAACTTAATTTTATCTTTAATGGTTTCGCTTTTCGTAATATTTGCTCCACCTATTTTAATTTTTAAAGTTGGGTAATCCTTTTTTAAAATTGCAATCGCCTTAATAACTTGGTGCAATCCCTTAATTGGGTATCCTGCCTGACTTAAAAAAACAGTATAAGATTCACAATTCTCAATGTTCCATTTTGTAGCAGTATAAAAACCATCCCGCAACGATTCGTTACAAAAATGATACTTTACTTTAAAATTTACGGCTTTTGTATGAGTAAAATCCCAATTGGTTCTTCCAATAACATGTTTTGTTCTCTCTAAATATTCCATCTCATACAATCCTCTTTTTTGAAACTTTTTTTTGGTATGAAACAATGTATCCCTCTTTACTAAATCTCTAAAGGTTATGTTTTTCAAAACCTCCCAAAAAGGTATTCCTGCATAATAATATCTTGCACATACACTTAATAAACCTTGAATAGATACCACATATTTTAATTGGGGTAATTTACGCATGCAAGCTAAACCGTGCGTATATTCCGTTCCATGAATGTGAACTACATCTGGTACAAATTGAAAACAAACTTGCTCCCAGTACTGTTCCAATGAACTGTTATACTTAATATTATTTTTACAAGGCAATAAAAAGTATTCTATCCCATCAATTTTCATTTTTTTTTGTTCAGTACCTGAATAAATTGTTGCTACTGCCAATTCTATTCCTATACTTTTACTTACTTGTTCTGCTAACCCATACATCCATCCTCCATAAACAGGCGCTGAAAGCCCCAAAGCTTTGCTTGGCGCTGGGAATATTGTGTTTACAATCCATAATATTTTCATATCCTTTCAGTTTTTATCAATTCTTTTAGGACTTGTACTTGATAATGAGGATTATATTTTTCATCAATTACCGAAAAAGCCGCTAATCTTACTTTCTGTCTTTCATCTTCTGCTAGATTAATCCATTTTTGAATAATAATACTCAAATCTTCTGCACAATCTTCTTCAAAAAAATCGCCCGTAATACCCGGCTTAATACTCTCAAATTCAGGACCTTGATTCGAAAAGTTATTATGTGATATGGCGGGTGTTCCATAGGTAAAGCTGTGCATCGCTGTTAGTCCAATATTTCCAGGGGAAACGCATACATCAGCATTAAAAATCAACTCAGCTATTTTTTTTTCTTCATAGCAAGCACCATACATCCAAACATTTTTTTCAAATTTATTATTGACAATTTTTTCTTCTATTCCTGTGTTTTCTGAATCAGAGCCAACAATAACAAGATTGCATAAAATGTTTTTATTTTTAAGAATCGACATTGCGTCAATTATTAAATTAATTTTTTTTGACTTTTGTATCCTACCAATATAAATTAATACTGGCAAATCATTATTAAAATAATCTATATATATATTTGTCTTTATCAAATCCTTTCTAATAGATAGTTGTATATCATAATCTAATGAATTGTAAATACATACCATTTTATTTGGATTAAATCCTTTTTTAACCATAAATGCCTTTGAATAATCACTATATAACAAAAATTTATTAGCCATGTAATAAAGAGGATATGTTAATAACTTACCTTTCCAAGACAATTCACTTTTTAAACCATGCATCCAGAGATATACCTTTTTATTTAATAATAGAGCAAAAAATGCAATCATCCAATTGGAAAGAATACTCGAATCTCCAGTTAATATGAAATATTTATACTCCCGTTTAAAAACTAATCCTACAACTCCTTTCTGCCAAATAAAAGAGGTATTGAAAATTTTTTTATTTTCAACTTCTTTTTTAAAACCATCTAATCCTTTATAATCTAGTTTTTTAATTGTCGTTTCTATTTTGTCACCAAAATAAAAATCACATCCCAACTCCTCATTCATAAGTTTATAAATAGGAGATCTATAATGAGGGGCCAAATTAAATATGCAGCAGATTTTAGTGTTCATTTTCTTTATTTACGTGATAATAATATCTCTTTAATTTTTTGTAAAAAAACAAAGAATTCAGAAATTTTAAATAGATATGATAGTCCTAAATAAACCGGCAAAGCAAGTAAAGGTGCAATAATCAGTTTAAGTATAGAATTTTCTAAAAAATAAATAGGAATATACATTACCAGAACCATTAATAAGCTTGAAAAAACAATAGGGAGTAAATCTTTTATTTGCTCTAAAGAACCATAATTTAAAATTTTCCCAGGATAATGGGTATTTATAAAAAAATGAACGATAGTTGAAACCAATTCGGCTAATGCTATATAAACAATACCATATTTAATCGCTATAACTAATAATATTATACGTACAAAAAGTTTAACATACTGCTGCTTTAAGGCAAGATCAGTTCTACCTATGGCATATAGTACATTAACATTAATACCTGAAATAATCGAAACTAATCGAGCAACGCACATAATTTGCAAAATAGGTACAGCCAACAACCATTTATCTGTTAGTAGAACTTTTATTAAGGGTTCAGCAATTACGACTAATCCCAAGAGCACTGGGGTTACAATTAAAGCAGCAGATTTTATAGTTGATCTTGTTAGTTGAATCAATTTTTCCCTTTCTTCTTGAATAGAAGCCAAAGAAGGCAACAATACACTATCTAATACGGAACTAAAAGTCCCATAAACCATATCTGCAAACTGGGTTCCTCTAGTATAAAAACCTAAATCTTTAATTGTAGTCACTTTTGCTATAAATAGGTTGGTAAAATTATTAACAGTCATATTTAAAATTGATGAGTATAATAATTTGGATCCATATGGAAATAGTGTCTTGAAAGATGTTCTTGAAAAAACAAATATTGGCTTCCATTTCATTTGACCCCACATTAAAACAACTGTAAGAATTGATTTTATTAATATTTGCCAGACCAAGGCCCAAACCCCATATCCTTTATATGCCATTATAACACCAACAGCGCCGCTCAAAACCACAGCAATTAAATTGGCTCTTGCAATTGATTTAAAGTTGAGTTCAATCGTAAAAAGAGTCATCGGAATAGAGAACAAGGAACTAAACAACAATGAAAGTGATAAAACTCGCATTAAATTGATAAGCATTTCATTTTGGTAAAAATCTGCAATAAACGGAGCGCAAAACCAAAGTATGAAATAGCAAACGATACCTATAAAAGTATTAAAAAAGAAAACTGTAGATAAATCAGTTTGTGTTCTATCTTGCTTTTGGATTAATGCCTTACTAAATCCGCTATCTACGAACACCTGTAAGAAAGCAATAATAACAGTCAACAAACCAATTGTTCCATATTCGGTTGGAGATAAAATACGTGCCAAAATGATTCCAAGTACAAACTGAATACCTTGAACAGATAATCGCTCAAGCATACTCCATACCATACCCTTAACCATTTTATTTGACAAACTCAACTTTAGAAATATTTTTTTTTAATTATTAAAATATAAAAATCAATCAGACCTTAAAAACATTATAATCTCCCATCAACGTTATTACCCAAAATCCCCTTCACATCATACAACAAACTAGTATCTTTTTGCATAGAAGCTAAATCTAACTTTAAAAATTCTTTATGAGCAACCCCTAACACTACAACATCAAACTTCTGGGTCGGCAATTCATCAGTTGTAACTAATCCATATTCGTGTTTTACTTCTTCAGGGTTGGCCCAAGGGTCATAAATAGTAATGGTAATCCCATAATCAGCCAAGGCGGCAACAACATCTACAATTTTTGTATTACGAACATCTGGACAATTTTCTTTGAAAGTAATTCCCAATAACAATAATTGAGCTCCTTTTACGGTAATCCCTTTTTTAATCATTAGTTTTACTACTTGAGCAGCTACATATTCTCCCATAGAATCATTCAGCCTTCTTCCTGCCAAAATAATTTCTG